>CAYYMT010000141.1:0-8701 GCA_964472715.1 uncultured bacterium
AAGCGAAGCGCAACCCTGTGAACCAACCCTGACTGTGGAAATTCCCTGAAGGGGATTCAGAGTTGAAGAGATGAAAAGAGAATATTTGATGCCGGAAATTCTGGAGATTTATCAACTATGAGGGGAACCACAAATCTATCACTCCTTCGGAGTTGTAAGTATTTGAGAGCGTGTGGTTATAATAATGTCTTCCCTTCGGGAATCTGAATTTTTGGAAGTAGGCTGAAGCCTACTATGATATAATTTTTCATCTTTTTCACCATAATAAATTGTGGTGCTATTCTGAATAATGGCATCAGAATATTACTTCTTCTCAAGCAGATTTCTTCTGTTGTTATATTAACATTTTATAAAACTGCCCCAATGAATTGTCAATTCAGGACATTAGCTTTCAAATCGCCATATTCCTAATTCTCCAACGGAGAATCATAGCCTAACACAGGGTAAGCGAAGCGCAACCCTGTGAACCAACCCTGACTGTGGAAATTCCCTGAAGGGGAAGCAGAGTTAATTACCTTATCTTTTAATTTTAGTATTTAATGATTAGATTCTTAAAAAACATGGAAAAGTATGAAAACTAAAGAACTGTTAGAAGAAATAAAAAAACTAAAAGTGGATGAGAAACTAAATATTGTTGAAAAAATTTGGCAAGATATTGCTGACCAAAATTCCACTCCTTCCTTGACTGAATGGCAACAAAAAGAATTAGACAAGCGATATAAAGAATATCAACAGGATACTCTAGAGTTACATGAGAGTGAAAGTGTACACGAAGAATTAAGAAACAAATACAAATGAAAATTTTCTACACTAACCGGGCAAAATCTGATATTGACATCGCCACTAAATGGTATGAATTACAGCAAAAAAATCTGGGGATTAAATTTCTCGAAGATGTAGAATGCTCAGTAAAAAATATTCACGACTTTCCTAATATGTATAATATCGATTATCAAAATTTTAGAAAATGTATACTAAGCATATTTCCTTTTTCAATATTTTATACACTAGAAAAAGATTTCATTGTAATTCATGGTGTATTTCATCAACTGCTTGACCCTGATAAAAAACCATAATCCCAATCTTCTGTCACTCATTCGGAGTTGTCTTTTTGGACTACCTTGATTACAATAATGTCTTCCCTTCGGGAATAATGCCGGACTTCAGCACCATCAAAAAATTCTCCAACGGAGAATCATAGCCTAACACAGGGTAAGCGAAGCGCAACCCTGTGAACCAACCCTGACTGTGGAAATTCCCTGAAGGGGAAGCAGAGTTAACAAAAATTTCACTCCCGCTCCCCGTACAGAACTCTGCCCAGCCGTACCATTGTCGCCCCCTCTTCGATAGCAACCTGATACGATTCCGTCATACCCATAGACAGCGTCTTGATGCCGGTGTTGGGAAGGTTCAGGTCCTTGAGTTGATCGAAGTACCTTTTCATTTGCCGGAAGTAAGGGCGGAGTTCTTCCGCGGTCTTGCCAAAAGGTCCGAGAGTCATTAGTCCTTCCAGCCGAATATTTTCCATCCCGGCGATGGCGGTGGCGATGTCCGCTATTTCATCAAAATCGGGCCGGGCGCCATGTTTATTCTCCTCGTCGGCGATATTGATTTCGATCAAGACGGGGATCGGTTTGTCCTGGAATTTTGGTACACGTTTATTGACTTTGCGGGCGCGTTTGATGGAGTCAATTGTCTGGATCACATCACAAAATTCCAAAGCCTTATTGATTTTGTTGGATTGCAGGTGCCCGATCACATGCATGGTTACTTTGTCCCGGTAATCCCCAAGCCCCGTCGCGATATACTCCAGTTCCTGCACATAATTTTCCCCGATATGTTTGATTCCGGCATCAATGGATTCTTTGACTTCATCAATATCACGGGTTTTTGCAGCTGCGATAACTGTTATATTATCAGGGATTTCCGCTAATATTTTTTTGACAGTGTCATAGATGCTCATAATCCACCCTTTTTTATATTCAAAATATTTACTATAATTTATTGATTATTGATTGAATTAAAAACCGAAAGGGAGTGATAGCATGAGAAAAACAATACCTATTATATTAGCAGTGATTCTGGCATTCAATATATCTTTGGCGAAGCAATTACGGTTGCGTAATATGGAACCGGTAGAAATCGATTCGCTGCTCAGAGCCACCGCAAAACAAGGCCTGACTATTACGGAACGCATTGATCTCTATTCGGAAATGTTTCTGGGAACAGAGTATAGTTGGACGCCCACCGGCGACGGTCGCCATTCCCTTTATGATACCCAGCCATTGTTCAGTTTTGATCTGTCAAACTGCATGGTTTTGTGTGAACATTCGCTGGCAATGGCCATATCCGACAGCTGGGACAATTTCTTCAATAACCTGCAGCACATCCGTTATCGTGACGGGGTCATCGGTATCAAGACCCGAAATCATTATACCATGGCGGACTGGGTGCCGGAAAACACCTGGATACTTGACAATGTTACTAAAGAAGTCGGCGGAAAATATGTCGGCCAAGTTACACGGCATATTGCTTATTCGGAATTTTTCAAAGACAAAAACCTGGCCGATTTGCGCTATATCAAGCCGGATCAGGATTATACAATTGACTACATTCGGTGGCAGGATATTCCAAAGATCAAAAAAAATATCAGGCAAGGTGATATAATGGCCATGATCCTGAAGGATAAGGATAATATTTTTTCCGGTCATATGATTCTGGCGGTGAAAGTCGACGGGGAGTTATATATTCGGGAAGCTTCCAACAGTAAGATGACGACTTTTCAGACAAAATTTAATGAATGGGCGGGCAAGGAATCTTCCCGGAAAAAATATTGCGGTATCATTGTCACCAGGGTTAAAAAGGAGCTGAACAAAGCAAATGCGGTGGTTCTGCCCTGGAATATCAATGAGATGAAATGAGATATTTACTCATCCTGTTGCGAATTAAACATCCGGGCATTAATCCTCATGTCAGTGTGCCGGCTATTAAAAAAATATTTCCGGCAGGAAAAATTCAGGGATTTAACTAATTCAAAACTTCATAGTGCTTTCGATTTTCAACTTATCTGGCTATATTTACAATATAATAATGATAAAAAGGAAAATCCGATGAATACTGAGAAATCCAAAGACCTAAAACTGGCGGTATTAATTGACGCCGACAATGTGCCTTACAGCAATATCAAAGGAATGCTGGAGGAAATTGCAAAATACGGCATACCAACCACCAAAAGAATATATGGCGACTGGACCAAACCCACAGTGGCCGGCTGGAAAGGTGTGCTCCTGGAAAACGCCATTACGCCGGTGCAGCAATACAGCTATACTACTGGAAAAAACGCCACGGATTCCGCTATGATCATCGATGCCATGGATATTCTGTATTCGGGGAAAGTCAATGGCTTCTGCCTGATCTCATCGGACAGTGATTTTACAAGACTGGCCACCCGGCTGCGGGAATCCGGCATGAAGGTTATCGGGATTGGCGAGCGAAAAACACCCTCGCCCTTTATCGCGGCTTGTGACAGGTTCATCTACATAGAGGTTTTGGCAAAAGATACGGAAACACCTCCTTCCAAACAAACAACCCGCAAAAAAAACCAGCCCAAAAAAGTTCTGCATAAAATTGACAAACGGACTCAGAATCTGATTTTCAACAGTATTGAAGATTTAGGTGATGAGGATGGTTGGGCTTTTCTCGGTGATGTTGGGAATTTGATCATTAAAAAATCACCGGAATTTGATCCGCGAAATTATGGTTTTATGAAACTGACGCCAATGCTGAAATATCTTTCCAAAGATATTGAAATAGATGAACGGGACTCGGACAACCGGCGCATCAAGCATGTTTTTGTCCGGCTGAAGAACCGGTAAGTGCTGAAAAATAACAATATTTTTTTTGAGCTCTATTTGAATTGTAGTTGGTTGATCTAAGACGACCATCTTCTTTTTTCCTAGATGAAAAAAGAAGCACAAAAATCATCATTGAGTTTTAAGATAGAACAGGGGCAATAGTTGACTTCAATCGTTCAAGTTTGTCCGCCTGAACCGGTCGGGCGGATTTCGCAGATGTCAAGTTGAGTCCGACGCGGACTCTTTCGCATCTGTTATTTTTCGTAAACCACCTCGCCGCCAACAATTGTTTTCATTACTTTTACATCCCAAATATTCTGCGCTGGAATATCAAAAATATTCTCTTCCAGAATGACGATATCAGCTAATTTCCCCGGTTCCAGGGTTCCTTTGATATCCTCATCAAATCCGGCGTAGGCCGGTGTCACGGTGTAGGCTTTCAGCGCTTCTTCCACGGATATTTTTTGTTCCGGCACCCAGCCGTCGGGATTTTTATCATCCAGTGTCCGGCGGGTTGCTGCCGCGTAGATGCCTTCCAGAGGCGTAGGCGGCGCCACAAACCAGTCACTGCCAAAAACCATGGTAGCGCCGGTTTCCAATAATGATTTATAGGCATGGGTAGTTTGCATTCTTTTTTTGCCGATCAGTGGTTCCGCCCAGCGGCCATCGTCGATACAATGATAGGGTTGCATAGAGGCGATGACACCCAATTCTGCAAATCTGGCGATATCTTCAGGTAGTAGATGTTGCGCGTGTTCGATGCGAAAGCGCCGGTCTCTTTGGCCATTTTCCTGAATGACCCGCTCATATATGTCGAGCATAATGGTATTGGCCTTGTCACCGATGGCGTGGACAATGGCCTGGCCGCCGAATTCATCACCGGCTTTGACCATTTCAACCATGGCTTCCTCTTCCGTGACCAGCAGGCCGAAATCATCGGGAGCATTGCTGTAGGCGTCATGCATCAGGGCTGTATGTGATCCCAACGAACCGTCAATAAATCCTTTCAGTCCGCCCAGTTTGACCCATTCATCGCCCCAGCCTTTGGTATCTTTTCGGGCTTTCAGTTTTTCACCGGTGCTGATGGGAACCGCGGCATTGATACGCACCGTCAGGTTGCCATTATCACGGGCCATCTCAAAAATCCGGACATCGTCCCAGGTACCCATGTGATGAACCGAAGTAACACCTTTGCTGTGGACATAGTCAGTGGCGGCTTGCAGGTAGCGTAATTTCATTTCATCGTCGGCTTCGGGAATAATGGATTCCACTTTGTACATGGCATTATCCTTTAGAATACCGGTCAGTTTTCCTGATTCGTCCCGGACATAGGTGCCGCCGGAAGTGTCTCTGACCGCTTCATCGATTTTGGCGATCTCCAGCGTCAGGCTGTTGGCTAATGCCATGTGCCCGTCCAGGCGGCTGATCCAGACCGGATTTTCCGGCGTAATGGCATCAACCCATTCCCGTGTCGGCAGATCACCGCCCCAGTTTTTATGATCCCAGTCACCGCCGATGATCCAGGTGCCCGGCTTAATGGTTTTAACATAATCAGCAATGCGCTTTTTGAATTCTTCCGGCGTTTTCGCGTCCCGTAATTGCACCGATGCCAGCCGCTGCCCGCCATCGAGAAAATGCAGATGTGAATCGGTAAAGCCGGGGCAGACAAACTTGTCTTTGGCATCAATGATTTGTGTTTTATCAGTAATGTATTGATTGATCTCTTCTTCCGTTCCAACAGCAATGATTTTATCACCATTCACGGCGATTGCTTCCACTGCGGGCTGATCCGGATTCCCGGTCCAGATGGTTCCCTTTGTAATAACTAAAGTTGCTGTATCAGATTTGCTGCAAGACATAATTCCCACCATTATAAATATAATTGACAGAGTTACCATTACCATACGCCTGATCATAATTATCCTCCTCGCTTCATGCTTTCAGCTATTAATTTACATTGTTAATTATTAAGTGCAAAGTTTTCATATGAAGATATTTTGGCTCTTTTGATAATCTTTGGCAAAAATAGATATTCTTTAACCAAAAAAAACATTGATTATTCCAATCGATATCAATAATGTATAACAGACAAAAGATCGATGGGAGTTATGATGCAGACAGTAAAAATTTCACCTAAATACCAAGTGGTTATTCCTAAAGAAGTAAGAGAATCAATGGATTTAAAGCCTGGTCAGCATATCCAAATTTTTCAGTTTCAAAACAGGATAGAACTGATTCCCTATAAGGATGTTTCAGAGATGCGCGGATTTCTGAAAGGGATAAATACTGAGTTGGAAAGAGAAAGTGATAGAATATGAATTTGGTGGATTCATCGGGATGGCTTGAATATTTGGCTGACGGCAAAAATGCCGATTCATTTTCAGATCCGCTTCTTGATATTAAAAATCTGATCGTCCCCACAATCAGCATTTATGAAATATTTAAAGTTGTATTGAGAGAAAAAAGTGAAAATGATGCGTTGCAATCTGTGGCAATAATGAAACAGGGCACTGTGGTTGACCTGACTCTTGAAATATCCATTCAGGCAGCAAAATTCAGCCTGGAAAATAAAATTCCAATGGCTGATAGTATAATTTATATCACCGGACAAATCTATAATGCTACCATTTGGACACAAGATGATGATTTTATGAATCTGCCGAATGTCAAATATTTTCCTATAAAATAATCTTTTGGTTTTTCTATTGTTGCAACCGCTATAAAAAAACAGGACAACAATGCAAGATTTTCAAATCATAAACACAACTCCGGAATCAGTGAAAAACTATGGCCTCTGCGGGTACAAAGATGTGAATAAACCCGGTTACGCAGAAAAACTGGATTGGTACGGAAAAAATAAAAATCACGGCCTGGTGATCAAAGTCTTGTATTCCAATGCTGCCGGAACCCAGGGCATGATGGAATATATTGACGGGGAATATTGCTGGCGGCCGGTAGCGGCAGCTGGTTATCTTTTTGTTCATTGCCTCTTTGTGGGGTTCAAAAAAGAGTACAAGCACGCCGGCCTGGCTTCCCGTATGCTCGCGGATTGTTACCAGGACGCGATTAAAAAAAATAAAAATGGTGTGGCAGTCATTGCCCGCAAAGGCTCCTTCATGGCCAAAGCGGATATTTTTCTGAAAAACGGCTTTGAATTAGTAGAAAATATTCCACCCGATTTTCAGTTGCTGGTGAATAAAATTGAAAAAGACGCGCCCGTTCCGGTTTATATTAACAATCATAAAATATTACATTCACGCTATGAAAAAGGACTCTATATTTTGCGGGCGGACCAGTGTCCCTATACCGTGAAGAATGTGAAGGAAATGGTGACATTGGCTGAGCGGGAATTCAATATTCAACCCACAATCGTAAATATAACCAATCACAGGGAAGCGCAGCAAAATCCATCGCCTTTTGGCACCTTTGCCCTGATCTGGAATGGTAAAATTCTTTCTCATCATCCCATCAGTAAAACACGGCTGGGTAATATTCTGAGGAAAGAACTGTGACAATTCGGGAAATTGAATCCAAATCCTTGTTAAGAAAGTTTAAAAAAATCGACAGTTGGTTTCTGACGAAATACAGTATGAATATTTACCGCGGCTGTCAGCATAATTGTGTTTATTGTGACGGACAATCGGAAAAATACCGGGTGGAAGGTGACTTTGAGTCGGAAATCGAAGTGAAAGTCAACGCGCCGGAATTAGCGGAAAAAGAATTCGCCCGCATCGCCAGGCAAACTGAAAAACCCGGCTATATCGGTATTGTTGGCGGCGTATCTGATGCTTATCAGCCGGTTGAAATAGAATACCAACTGACCCGACAAATTTTACAAAAAATTGATAAATATAATTTTCCGGTGATGGTGCTGACAAAATCCACATTGATCGAACGGGACATTGATCTGTTACAAAAAATCAATCAAAAATCCGGCGCCATTGTAGGCATGAGTTTCAGTTCCGTGGATGATGAAGTGGGCAAAATTTTTGAACCGGGGGTCGCGCCGCCGTCGGAGCGATTGCAGACTTTGGATAAATTGAAAAAAGCCGGGATTCGCTGCGGAATATTTCTCATGCCGGTGATCCCATTCATTACCGATACATGGGAGAAAATGAATGCGGTATTTGAGCAAGCGGCCAGACTCCACCTGGATTTTGTTGTGTTCGGCGGCATGACTTTAAAAGGCGGGCGGCAGGCGGATAAATTCTATGGGGTTATGAGCCGGCATTATCCGGAATTGCAAACCGAATACGCCATGATTTACAAAGGCAGTCAATACGGCAGCGCCACTGATGGCTATTATCAATCCCTTAATCCGCCATTATTAAAATTGTCCGAAATTTATCAAATGCCCCTGCGGATTCCGGTTCATAAAACCGATTCTCAATTTTCCCTCAATGATAAAGTGACCATACTATTGGAGCAGATTGATTACCTGGTAAAAATGCGAAGTCAGCGGTCACCCTACGGCTTAGCGGCCTACAACCTTTCAAAACTCAAAGAGCCGATTGAACAGCACCGGTTTTTTCTGCGGTCGATCAAAGGAATCGGCAGTGTCACGGAAAAGATAATTCAGGAAATTATCAGCACCGGCAGTTCAGATTATTATAAGAAATTACTGAATATTTAAATTTTTAATTTCCTTTTGAAAAGCGAAAAATTCAGTGAAATGAAAAAGTGTGTTTTAATGAAGTAAATACTTTGTTCCATAAAACACCTCGTTCCCAAATTCAATTTGGGAACGAGGTGTGTCATCATATAATATAATAGAATCCTTGCAGGTCTTAAAAACCTGCAAGGATTGAGTTGTAATTATTTATTTTTGAAATAGTCGATCGCGGCTT
>CAYYMT010000142.1:0-6328 GCA_964472715.1 uncultured bacterium
AACATGGAAATTCATAAAGTCCGGTTATACAAAACAAAAGTAAAATATCTGATACAAAAAGGTGAATTATGAGAAAGAATATGGGATTACTTCTTTGCATATTTTTGGTCTTATCCTGTTCCACAGATAAGGAGCGGGCGGATGCCTATGGGAATTTTGAAGTGGATGAAATTACAATATCATCAAAAACCAATGGCGAGTTGTTAGTCTTTGACCTGCAGGAAGGGGATAAACTTATTGAGGGACAGTATCTCGGATATGTCGACACGGCCTATTTAACCATTAAAAAAAATCAATTGCGGAATAATATTTGCGCCATGGCAGCCAAAGAAGAGGCCGCGCAATTGAACTACAGGGCAATGGAAAAACAGTTGGCATTACTGAAAAAAGAGAAAAACCGCATTGCTGGACTATTCGCCAGGGAAGCTGCCACAGAACAGCAAAAAGATAAAGTTTTTACCGAGTATGAAGTGACGGCAATGAAACTAAAAGCCCTGAATAAGGAAATTGAATCGGTGAATAAGCAAAAGTCAGCGCTACAGAACCAACTGGCTGAGATCAATAAAAACATTACCGACGCGGAAATAATTAATCCTGTCGATGGCACTGTGTTGGTAAAATACAAGCATACTTATGAAATGATCGCCGCCGGCAGACCCTTATACAAAATTGGTGATATGAGCCGGATGTTTTTGCGGGTTTATATCAGCGCGGATCAACTGGATGAAGTGAATGTGGGACAAGAAGTCGAAGTGGTGATCGACGATGATGCCGAAACCAGTCACCGGTTCACCGGCGAAATAACCTGGATATCATCGACAGCCGAATTCACACCCAAAAATATTCAGACTAAAGAAGTGAGAATTGACCAGGTCTATGCTATGAAAATCCTGGTTCAAAATGATGGCAAAATAAAAAATGGCATGCCGGGCGCTGTTAATTTTTAACCCAATAAGAATATCATGAAATCTATTGTTGTAAAAGTAATATCAAAAAATTACCGGAATGTGAAAGCATTGCAACCGGCCAGTTTTGAAGTGGAAAAGGGTGAGATTTTCGGGCTCATCGGACCTGATGGTGCCGGAAAAACCACACTGATCCGTATTCTCACAACCTTACTACTGCCCGATGCCGGTGAAGCCTGGCTGGAAGAGAAACACTGCGTACGGGATTACCGGAAAATCCGCAATATTATTGGCTATATGCCGGGTAAATTTGCCTTGTACCAGGATCTGAGTGTGGAAGAAAATATGAAATTTTTTGCTACTGTATTCGGGACAACTGTGGAGGAAAATTATGATTTGGTCAAACTGATCTATTCCCGGCTGGAGCCTTTTAAAAAACGCCGCGTCGGGGCATTGTCCGGCGGTATGAAGCAAAAATTGGCTTTGAGTTGCGCTTTGATCCACCGTCCCAAAGTGCTGATACTGGACGAGCCCACCACAGGTGTGGACGCGGTGTCCCGAAAAGAATTCTGGCAAATGCTGAAAAGCCTTCGGGAAAAGGGTATCACAATCCTGGTTTCCACACCTTATATGGATGAAGCGGAATTGTGTGACCGCGTCGGCCTGATTCAGAAGGGGAGACTTATGTCTGTTGAAACCCCGCAGGAGGTTGTGAATAATTTCGGGCATGATCTTTTTTCAGTTTCCGGTGCGGATAATTATAAAATAATGGAATATTTGAAAGAAATAACCGATGAGAAGGATGTCCAGATTTTCGGTCAGAATATTCATTTTATTAATCGTGATCATGTTTATACCCGGAATTCATTACAACAAAAATTGCAGGAAAGAGGATTTGATACTATTGATGTCCAAAAAGCCGAACCGAACATTGAAGATTGTTTTATCGAGTTGATGAGGAACAAAAATGAAGCAAATAATTAAAGTTCGCAATCTGGTGAAAAAATTTGGTGATTTCGTAGCCAATGACAAACTTACTTTTAACGTCAACAGCGGAGAAATTTTCGGTTTTCTGGGAGCCAATGGCGCGGGTAAAACCACGGCAATAAAGCAGTTGTGCGGATTGCTGTCACCCACTTCCGGAGAAGCGACAGTTGCCGGTTTTGATGTCTTCACCCAGGCTGAGAAAGTCAAAGAACGAATCGGCTACATGAGCCAGAAATTTTCCTTGTATAATGATATGACGGTCTGGGAAAATTTACGCTTTTACGGCGGTATTTACGGATTACGCAAAAAGGAAATTCGTGACCGCGCTGATTATTTTATCGATAGATTGGGGTTGCAACATGCCCGCGATACTTTGCTGAGTGATATACCGCTGGGCTGGAAACAGAAACTGGCTTTTTCAACGGCTTTGCTGCATTATCCCGACATTGTTTTTATGGATGAACCCACCGGCGGTGTTGATCCTGTGACCCGGCGCCAGTTTTGGGAGATGATCTATCAGACCGCCCATGAAGGCGTTACAATTTTTGTGACGACGCATTATATGGATGAAGCGGAATATTGTCACCGTTTATCGATCATGGTAGAAGGGCAAATTGTGGCCCTGGATACACCGAAAAATTTAACCTCCAAATACCAGGCAGATAATATGGATGAGGTTTTTATAAAACTGGCCAGGAATGAATAAGAGAACAGGAAAATGAAGTCATTTAAGGAATTTATTAAAAAGGAATTTTATCATATTTTTCGCGATCCCCGGATATTGCTCATATTGTTTGCCATGCCGGTGGTGCAACTGCTGCTTTTCGGATTTGTGATCAAAACTGAAATTAAAGATGCAAAAATCGCCATTTGGGATAAATCCGGGGATGTTACCACGCAAAGATTGCAGGATAAGATTCTCAGCTCAGGCTATTTCAAGTTGGTTGAGAATGTCGAAAAGGAAAGCGACATCCATGATTTGTTCAAAAAAGGCGCTGTCAAACTGGTGATAGTATTTGAGCAGAACTTTGACCGGAAACTGACCAATACAGGGCAGGCTGATGTGCAGATCATTGCCGATGCGTCAGACCCTAACATTGCGGCGATGCTGGTTAATTATGCGGGCACCATATTCAAGGATTTTAACCGCAGTAATTCTGCCATGGGAGAGTTTGGTATCATTCCGTCTCCCCGTATGTTCTACAATGAAGAGATGAAAAGTGTGTACATGTTTGTACCGGGATTGATGGCCATGATCCTGATGCTGATCTGTGCGATGATGACTTCCATTTCCATTACCAAAGAAAATGAAATGGGTAGTATGGAAATTCTGCTGGTCTCGCCTTTAAAACCCCTGCAAATTATTTTAGGGAAGGTACTGCCTTACGCGCTGCTGGCTTTTTTGGATGCGATTCTGATCATACAACTAGGGAAATATGTTTTTGGCGTGCCGATTATTGGCAATCAATTCCTGTTATTGCTGGAAACGATCATTTTCATTATTACCGCCTTATCGCTGGGAATTTTTATTTCCACTGTTACCACCAGCCAGTTGGCTGCCATGATGATCTCAGCGGTGGCTTTGATCTTACCCACCGTCCTGCTGTCCGGATTTATATTTCCCATCGACAACATGCCGGTATTTCTGCAGATCATTTCCAATATAGTACCGGCAAAATGGTTTCTGTCGGCAATCAAAAATATCATGCTGAAAGGGTCGGGATTTATGATCATCTGGAAAGAAACCCTGGTAATGGCGGGAATGACATTGCTCCTGTTGATCGTTAGTGTTAAACGATTTAAAATTCGATTGGAATAGTGATGCGGAAAATATTATTTATCATTCAGAAGGAATTTCTACAGATATTTCGAAACCGGGCCATGCTGCCGATCATTTTTTTGGTTCCGGTCATTCAACTGGTGATTTTGGTCCATGCCGCCACCTTTGAAATCAAAAATATTGACATGATGATCGTGGATAAGGACTTCAGTCCGCTTTCAAAAAAACTGGCTGAAAAATTTAAGGGATCGGATTTTTTCAGGGTACGTGATTATTCTGTCAGTATTGAGGAAGCAAAATTAGCGCTGGAAGAAGGGGATGTGGAAGCCATTCTGCATTTCAGACCCGAATTTGAAAGAAACCTTGTAAAGGAGCAAAAGGCTGATCTGGGAATTATTGTTGATGCTATCAACAGCCGCGCCGCCGGTCTGATCAACGGGTATATCATGGAAATTGTGGCGAATTATAACCGGGAAATAATGGGTGAAATAATTCCGCAAAATAATCTCCAAACCAATAACAGACTGATCCAAATCCAGGAATCCTATTGGTACAATCGGGAACTGAATTACAAAAACTATATGGTACCCGGTATTTTGGTGATTCTGGTGACCATCATTGGTACTTTTCTCAGCGGGATGAATATTGTCCGTGAAAAAGAAATCGGCACTATTGAGCAGTTGAATGTAACACCCATTGGAAAGTTTCAATTTATTATTGGTAAACTTATCCCTTTTATGATTATCGGGCTCTTTGAATTTGCTTTCGGCCTGACAATCGGCATATTTATATTTCATATTCCTGTTGCCGGCTCGATCCCTTTATTATTTGCGGTGGCGGCGGTTTTTCTTTTTACTGTTCTGGGTGTTGGGCTCTTGATCTCAACGATGAATGACACCCAGCAGCAGGCTTTGCTGGTGAGCTATTTTTTCATGATGCTGTTCCTGCTGATGAGCGGATTGTTTACCCCTCTGGAAAGTATGCCGGGCTGGGCGTTGTGGATCAACAAAGTCAACCCGGTAACCTATTTTCTGAAAATCAACCGGATGATCATATTAAAAGACAGCGGAATAACCGATATTTTCAGAGAGGCGCTTTCACTGCTGGTTTTGGGAATTGTGATCTTTAATCTGGCGGTAATGAAGTATAAAAAAATCCGGTAAACATTTTGGGTCTGAAGGATATACAGTGGGTAAAAAGCTATTAGGTTCTTTAAACTGTTAAACTCTTTCAGAGTTTTTAATAATGTTTATTTATTCCATGGGTTGTCACCCATGGCTATTTTTGTTTAATCCCTTCGGGATTATATGAAATTTTATTATTCCCTATCCGGCAATCAAAAACCCGATCAGTCCACCCCAAATAGTACTGACCCAGGGATTACTGGTGATGGGACAGGCGCCGGTCCGGCAGCCGATGAATTTATAATAGGCGAAACCCAACCCCGCCCCAATGATGGTGGAAATAATTTTAACTGCCATTTTATGCTCCTTCAAATATACTTTTACTTTATCCATTATATACTCTGTTCTTGAAATACACCGCAAAATTTAATACAGGCGCCACAATCGGTGCATTTTTCTTTATTAATTGATGGGGCGGAATAATAATTTTTCTGTTCAATCGCGCCCAGCGGACAACGGCTGACTACCGGGCAGGGATGGTTTTGGGGACAATGGTTTTGGTTGACAACAATCATAACGAGAATTCTCCAATTTAATTTTTTTGCTATTTCAATTTTCGGGTTCTTTGAGTGCAGAGATATTATTTGGTTACAAAAATAATCATTCTTTCACGGGTTGTGTAAATTATGCGGGCTCGTAAATTTTCGAAAATTGAAATTATGCGAGTAACTCCAAACCAAATTTTGTGATAGACTTTTCATAAATATTAAATTTTTTATTTGCATTAAACTATTTTCGCTATAAATTATTGGCAATTAAAATGAATAAAAAAATGATCAAAAACATTAACAACAACCATTGGCACACTCATCATCATACACCGCAAGGCCGGTCGATGTAACCAATTTTGTTGATATAAATTTACATTAAGCCGGTATTCTGAAAATACCGGCTTTTTTATTTTTTAACAGGAAGAAATAATGCAAACTATACTAAATAATACAGTACATCATATTCATCATCATGGACACTGGATTTCCGGGTAATGGAATTTTTACATAAAATTTTTCAGAAGCCCGGATACAACAGTGTTCGGGCTTTTTGATTTTATGATTAATTACTGTAGGCGACAATTCGAATTGTCGCTTACAGATATAAAAAAAGACACCAAATAATAATAAATAAAGATAAGGAAAAATCATGATTACATTAGCAGTGCAAAAAAAAGGACGATTAAGCGAAAAAACAATGAAATTGCTGGAAGACAGCGGCATCAATATTCAAAATGGCAAAGCGAAACTTCAGGCCAAAGCTTCGAATTTTCCCCTTCAGGTGCTTTATCTCAGAGATGATGATATTCCGGAAGTGGTTGCCGATGGTATTGCCGATATTGGCATTGTCGGTGAAAATGTCTTCCTGGAAAAGGAACGCAAAGTAAAGATCATCAAGCGCCTGGGTTTTTCCCGCTGCCGGATGTCCATTGGCGTGCCAAAAGATTTCAATTACAACAATATTCAGAGCCTGGAAGGCAA
>CAYYMT010000142.1:6428-8644 GCA_964472715.1 uncultured bacterium
GCCATCGACAATATTTCTAAATTTCACAAATCACAACAATTAACCCCCAAAATTATTGAAACCTCTCCCGGTGTAAAATGCTGGCAAAAAGAGGTGCCGGTGGAAAAAGTGGGACTCTACATTCCCGGCGGCACCGCGCCTCTGTTCTCAACTGTTTTGATGTTGTCCGTGCCTGCGAAAATCGCTGGTTGTGAGGAAATCGTGCTCTGCACACCGCCGAATAACGAAGGTAAGATCCACCCGGCAATTCTTTACGCCGCTCAAAAAGCCGGCACCACAAAAGTCTTTAAAGTGGGCGGCGCCCAGGCCGTCGCAGCCATGGCCTACGGCACTGAATCCATTCCACAGGTTTACAAAATTTTCGGGCCGGGTAATCAATATGTGACCGCCGCCAAACAATTGGCATCCAATGAAATCGCTATTGACATGCCGGCGGGACCGTCGGAAGTTTGCGTGGTGGCCGATTCTTCGGCCGATCCGGAGTTCATTGCCGCCGACCTGCTCTCCCAGGCGGAACACGGAACGGACAGCCAGGCGATTTTGATCACAGATGATGAAACGCTTTTGAATAAAGTCAATATTGCGGTGGAACAACAATTAGCCAAATTGCCGCGAAAAGCAACCGCCACCGAAGCCCTAAAATACAGCAAACTGATCCTGGTGGAAACTATCGATAAAGCCCTGGAACTGGCGAATATTTACGCTTCCGAACACCTGATCATCAATACTGAAAATGCCGATGAACTGGCGGAAAAAGTGATCAATGCCGGCTCGGTTTTTATCGGGAAATATTCACCGGAATCCGCTGGTGACTATGCCTCCGGAACCAACCATGTTTTACCCACCTATGGATTCGCGCGGAATTTCAGTGGCGTTTCCCTCAACAGTTTTATGAAAAAGATTACCTATCAAAAACTCAGCGCCAAAGGCATTCAAAATATAGGCAAAGAGATTGAACTGATGGCGGAAGCCGAAGAACTTTTCGCCCACAAAAACGCGGTCTCCCTTCGTCTCAAATCCCTGGAGGATGACAATGCGTAAACTATCAGAACTGGTGCGACCGAATATTCGCGGTTTGAAGCCCTATTCCTCAGCGCGGGACGAATATACCGGCAAGACAGGTATTTTTCTCGACGCCAATGAAAATTCCCTTGGCTCGGTTTCTTCAGAAAAGAACAATCGCTATCCCGATCCCTATCAATCGGCAGTGAAAGCAAAGATCTCTGAAATTATCGATGTTGATTCTCAGAATATCTTTTTGGGTAATGGCAGTGACGAAGCCATCGACCTGCTGATCCGCATTTTCTGTGAGCCCGGGAAAGATGAAATTCTGACATTACCACCGACTTATGGCATGTACAAAGTCGCGGCTGACATCAATAACATTAAAATCAATGAAATTCAACTGGATGACACCTTTGATATTGATGTGGAGAAAACCCTGTCAGCCATTACGCCGAAAACAAAAATGCTGTTTATTTGCTCGCCCAATAATCCATCGGGCAATTTGATGTCCAAACCGCGAATTCGAGAACTGCTGAATAATTTTGACGGCATCGTGATTGTGGACGAGGCTTATATTGATTTTAGTAATGATCCGGGAATGCTGCCGGAAATCGCAAACTATCAAAATCTCGTAGTATTGCGGACGTTTTCCAAAGCCTGGGGTATGGCCAACATTCGGCTGGGTATGGCCTTTACCAACCAGGAAATCATTCAGTACATGAGTAATGTCAAACCCCCTTACAATGTCAATGGCATCACCCAGCAGATTGCCTTGAAAAGTTTGCAGAATATTGAAAAAAAGGATAAAATGATTCAGAAAATTATTGACGGGCGGGACTATCTGCAGCAGGAATTACAACAATTTAAACTGGTGGAAAAGATCTATCCTTCCGACAGTAATTTTCTGCTGGTTAAATTTCAGGACAGTGATAAGGTTTTTGACTATCTCATGAATGAAAAGATCATTGTCCGCAATCGTTCCAACCAACCGGGGTGTGATAATTGTTTGCGCATCACCGTAGGGACGGAAGAGGAAAATGTGCAACTGATAAATTCATTAAAAAGGTTTATAAGATAATGATATCATTCAACAATGACTTCGTTTTAAATCCCCCTTGTTCCCTTCCGAAATGTCGGGACAGGTTCTTCTCAAAGTGGGACACGGCATGGCAAAACAATGTTTACGCTATAATTGTAAGATCGAAGTCGTT
>CAYYMT010000143.1:0-8328 GCA_964472715.1 uncultured bacterium
GCTTTCCTGAAGAGAAACAGAAGGAAATTCTGGATCTTCTGAAAGACTGGATAAGAGGAAATTCTGGTGAATCCAAAAACCATAAAAGCTGATCTTCTATTATTCCTCACCGCCGCCATCTGGGGCTTTGCTTTTGTAGCCCAGCGGGAGGGTATGGAACATATCGGCCCATTTTTATTTAATGGCATTCGTTTCGCCCTGGGCGGTACCTCGCTGCTGCCGATCTATTATTTTCTGGAATATAAAAAGCCGAAATCCGGTTCAGATACTTCAAATATAAAGGGATTACTGGTTGGCGCCGGACTGGCGGGAATTTTCATGACCATCGGCGCCAGTTTTCAGCAGGTGGGTGTAAAGTATACAACCGCCGGCAATGCCGGTTTTATCACCGGACTATACGTTGTCATTGTGCCGATCATTGGTGTTTTTATCGGAGCGAAAACCAATAAACAAACCTGGACCGGCGCAATTCTGGCAATAGCCGGCATGTACTTACTCTCCATTAAAGGCGGATATCATATTGAGACAGGTGACCTGCTGGTGTTTATCAGCGCCTTTTTCTGGGCTTCCCATGTTCAGATCATCAGCCGCGTGACGAAAAAATATTCGCCGGTCATCATCTCCATTATTCAGTTTTATATCTGTTCTTTTTTAAGTATGATAATTGCCATTATAATTGAACCGATTCTGTTAACAAATATCATTGCCGCGACGGTTCCGATCCTCTACGCGGGATTATTTTCTGTTGGTGTTGCTTATACATTACAGGTGGTGGCGCAAAAAGATGCTCATCCGTCACAGGCCGCAATTATTTTGAGTTTGGAATCGGTTTTCGCCGTGATCGGCGGTATGCTGATGCTAAGTGAAACAATGTCAGCGCGGGGATTGTTCGGCTGCAGTCTGATGCTGGCGGGAATGCTCATTTCACAATTCAGGATCAAAAACAAAAGAGATATTTAATTGTTGCTTACATAACCTTGCAGCCAGTCCTCGTTTATGACTAATGCGATCTTGCCGTCTCCCAGCGTCGCGGCCCCGTCAAAGATCTTTTTGTTGAATTTCAGACTGTCGATATCCTTGATCACAATGGTTTGAACTCCCACCACATCCCTGATACAAATGGCCAGAGGTTTGCCGGGATAATTCACATAAATGAAAGGCACATTATTTTGCGTTTCAAAATATTCTTTTAGTTGTTGTGATTCCTTATTCAGTATTTCATCGAGCACAAAAACGGACAGCAAATTGCCTCTCCTTTTGACCACATTTCCTTTATTTTTGACGGAAAATATATCCTTGTAATCCAGCGTAAAAGCCTCTTCAATAAGTTTTAACGGCAGGGCATAGACTTCATCGCTAAAAGAGCGCACCAGATAAACATCATTGATCTTTGTGCTGACATTTTTCGGCAGTTGAATAGCGAAAGTGGAGCCTTTGCCGGCTTCTGTTTTCACACTGATTTTTCCGCCGGCGGATTCGATTGTCCGTTTGACAACATCCATACCCACACCGCGGCCGGAGACATCAGTCACTTTTTCGGCAGTAGAGATACCGCTCTGAAAAAGCAGATTGATAATATCCTCTTCTTTTAAATCCTGTTCCGGATCGATAAAGCCTTTTTCAATGGCCTTTTCTTTGAGGACATCAAGATTAAGCCCCTGGCCGTCATCAATAATTTTCAGCACCAGATTTTTTTCCTCTTCGTACAGATCAATGGTGATCTTGCCGGTTTCATCTTTGCCGGCGGCTTTGCGGTCCGCCGCAGGCTCAATTCCATGGTCAGCCGCGTTTCGCACCATATGGACCAGGGGGCTGTCCAGCAATTCAATATAACTTTTATCAATTTTCAGGTCTTCACCTTTGATCTCGATATCAATATTTTTATCGGATTTATTGGCGATGTCACGAACAATCCGGCGGGTCTTCTGCAGCAGACTATCGGCTTTGACCTTGCGGATGTCCATGATGCCGTTCCGTAATTTTGAAGATATTCGGGAAAAATCTTCCATATTCCGCTTAAAATTGGACGAGAGATTGACATCATACTTTGACAGGTCCCGCGCCATATATCCGAAAAGTTCCTCAATACTGAGCAATTCCGCCACATAATTCAAAAATTCATCCAGACTTTTCTCATTGATGCGAATTGTGGAAGCGCCGCTTGCCTGGGTTGATTTTTGGACTTGTTTTTTTCCCGGTGCAGGCTTTTTCTTTTGCGCTTGGGAAGCAGTATCTTTGGGGGCCTGCTGAGGTTTCAGGTGCTTCTCCAGGGCGGTCAGTTTATCCATGATGATTTCCTGGCCCACGTCATCAATCCCGATTCCCGAATAGGCAAAGGTTTTAAAAGTATCCAGCAATTCATCATAGTTTGCTTTTGCTTCCGCTGATTCACAATACCCGGCCAGGGCATCGATCAGGGTTTGCATATCTTCAATATCCTTTTCCGAAGCTTCCATATCTTCAAAGGATTTTGACAACAGTCCTTTTAAGTCGCTGACTTCTTTGGGTTCCCCCTGTTTTTCCTCTTTTCCCGGGGATTTGGAAAAAATGGATAAAATTTTCCGGGCTTTATCCGATTTCTCACCATCGACATCCTGCCTGATCTCTTTGACAAATTCAATGATCTCAAGTTTTTCCTGTTCGGAAATAGTATAAGGCCGGGCATGTTCCGCCAGTATATTATCTATTTTTTCCAGGCTGGCGGTATATCGCTCTTCGTCGACAACTTCTTCCTCGCCTTCTTCCACACGGCTGATCATTTCCCGCAGGTAATCAATTCCCGACAAAAGAATGGTTATGATCTCCGGCGTGATCTTGATTTTACTTTTGCGGGCCGAATCCAGCAGGTTCTCCAAATTATGGGTCAGTTTTTTGACCTTGAGCAGACCAAAATAAGCGGAATTCCCTTTTAATGAATGCACCGGCCGAAAAATCGTGTTGATCAGATCAACATTCTCCGGATCATTCTCCAGTTCGATCATGGTGTTTTCAATCGTATCAAAGCCACTGAGGGTCTCGTCTAAAAATTCACGAACCACTTCATTGTTTTCATAATCAACCATTGTCAGCCTCTGATTTAGGTTTCATATTAACAAGTGTCGACAGTTTTTTCTGCCAGCGCTCCAGGTACTCTTTTAATTCCTTAATATTGTCGTCCAGTTCCTTCAGGTCTTCAAAGGGTTTAAACACCACATTGTAGGCGCCATACCGGTAGCAGGCCAGGGCATTGTCCAGAGTTACATAACCGGTGATCATGACCACCTTGATCATGGGAAATTCTTGCCGTATCACCTTCATTAATTGCACACCGTTCATCACCGGCATCATAATATCGGAGATGACGATATTGATCTTTTTCTCGGATAATATTTTCAATGCTTCTTTGCCGTTTTTCGCTGTCAGTGTTTCATAGCCTTGTAATTCATATCGGAGAGCCAGGGAATCCCGGATCTCTTTTTCATCGTCGACAATCAAAATTTTAAAACTCATAACCCTTCCTTCTGCTGGTTTAAAAAAGGTAATTTTATTATAAATTCCATACCACTAATCTCATTGCCCCTTGCAAATAACTCACCATTATGATTTTGTATGATATTTTTTGATATGGAAAGTCCCATTCCCGTGCCTTTACTCTTTGATTTTGTGGTGAAAAAAGGGTTGAAAATATTTTCAATATCCTTCTTCGGGATTCCTTTACCGGTATCTTTTACCTGAATTACCAGGGTATCACCGGCCTTATTTGCCGCGATAGTCAATTTTTTCTCTTTTGTGTCCTGCATACTATCAATAGCATTGATGATCAGGTTGACCAGTACCTGTTCAATTTCCTGGGGATTGATACAGATTTTCGGAATATTCTCTGCTATATTAACGGTTAACTCGATATCCTCCTTCAGGCGGTTCTGACATAATTGGATGGCTTCATCAATCACCGTTTTTATATTTTCCCGGATTTTACGGGAGTTTTTATCACTCTTGTAATAATTTTTTAAACTGCCGACAATCGAGTTGATCCGGCTGACCCCTTTTCTGATGTCAGTGAATATACCCGGCATTCTTTTGGAAAGATTGGCGGCTATTATTTTGTTCCGGGATTCCGGAGCGCTTTGAATGGTTTTTTCAATATGATGCCAGTTGTCCTCAATATTTTGAATATTAACGGAGATGAATGAGGTGGGATTGTTGATCTCGTGGGCGATTCCGCTGCTCAACATGCCGATGGTGGCCAGGCGGTCGGAATGGATCAGCTGCTTCGCGCGCTCTTTCGCCAGTTTTTCCATCTCCCGGCTGTATTTTCGCAGTTCCTCATTCATGGTGATTATTCTGACACCGGCCTGGATCCGTGCTTTTAATATTTTCGGGTCATAAGGTTTGGCAATGTAATCACTGGCCCCTGCTTCCAATCCTTCAACAATACTCTTATTATCTGTTTTCGCTGTCACAATGATAACATGGATGGGATGGCGGAAATCACTGTTATTGATCCGCTTGCATACCTCCAACCCGTCCATTTTCGGCATCATCCAGTCCAGCACGGCAATCCGGATCTCCTGATCCTGCTGCACGGTCTCCCAGGCCGCCAGGCCATCATTGACCGCGACAAAATCATATTCCCAGTTGTTCATATATTTCACCAGTATTTGCCGGCTGATGAAGTCATCTTCTGCAATTAATATTTTCATGATTCATCAATTCGTTTTTATTAGGTTACTTATCTTTTATTATAATTACAATCCTGCCAATTTTTATTCAAAATAAATAATCATTGAATCCGGGCTGAAATTTCCTTCCGCAACTGACTAAACTCTGATTCCAGTTCGGGAAAAATTTTAATCATACCGGAAATATCCTCCGCCCGGCCACTCTGCTCCATCGAATAGATGCGCTTATACAGATTTTTCCCGCCGATATTGGCCACCGCCCCTTTAATTTTATGCGCCAGCCGGGTTGCCGCTTCCACGTCGCCCTCCTGCAACAATTGTTTTAGCCGGTGAATATCAGCAGGAACAGTATCAATAAAGGCCTGACAAATTTGTTGGGCCATTTCTTCATTTCCCAGCACGCGCTCAGCCAATTCATCAAAATCGAAAACTTTATTACCGGTTTTTTTAAACAGGTCCTGATTTTTGAATTTTACTTTTTCCGTTAATAAGGAATGATCACCTTTTTCGTCGGGATAAAGCCATTTCTCAAGAGTTTTTTTGAATAATTTGGAATCGATTGGTTTGGAAATATAATCATCCATACCCAGGGAAAGATATTTGTCACGGTCGCCGCTCATGGCATTTGCCGTCATCGCGATAATGGGTGTTTTCCTTTTTGAGTGATTTCCTTCCAGGTTACGGATTTGCAGCGTCGCTTCGATGCCATTTAATTCCGGCATTTCTATATCCATAAAAATCAGGTCATATTGTTTTTTTTCTACTCTTTGTAACGCAATTTTCCCATTGGCGGCTTTATCATAATTGTAGCCCAGTTGCTCCAGCAGCGAAGTCACTACCGACATATTGATGGCATTATCCTCGACGATGAGAATATTCATACCCGCTTTCCGGTGTTCGGAGATCGTATGCCGGGTGATTAATTTCTGCGGTTTCTTGTCAATTTTACCGGAAGATAAAACTGTGATACAATCGTAGAGGTCCGGCACATTCAGTGGCTTGGTCAAAAATCCGGAATACCCGATTTTCTTATATTTCAGCACATCACCCCGGTAGGAAATATTGGTAACCAGAATTAGTTTTGTGTCCTTTAATTTTTTATTGCGCTTGATCAGGGTTCCGAATTCCTCTTCAATTCCTTCTTTTTGCAAGTCCGCGATGAGGATATCAAAAGGATTGCCGCCAGTTGCAGCTGTGTTTAATTGATCCAGGGCGTCTATTTCATCTTTGGTGGTATAATACTCAATTTTCCAGTTATTAAATATTTTTCTGATAATCTCAAGGTTACCGGTGCTATGGCTGATGATCATTATTTTCTTGTCCCTGAGACTATAGGTCTGAATCTCGTCGATTTGTTCTTCACTTTTCTTGACTTTTATATTGAACTGAAAGGTCGTGCCCACACCATCATCACTTTCAAGGGAAATCGAACCATCCATTAGTTTTACCAGGTGTTTTGAAATTGCCAGGCCAAGGCCGGTGCCGCCGTATTTCCGGTTGATCGAAGGGTCCACCTGCCGGAATTTTTCAAATAATATCTCCTGCTTTTCTTTGGGAATTCCGATACCGGTATCAGAAACACGAAAATCTAAAATCCAGTCATCCTTCAGCTCTTTTTTAATAGAGACGAATATTTTGACCTCTCCCCGGTGAGTGAATTTAATGGCATTGCCGGCAAGATTTACCAGTATTTGGCGAATGCGGCCGGGATCGCCTTTGATTTGCGCGGGAATTGAGGGATCGCTGTAAATAAAGAATCCCAGCTCTTTTTCATCGGCTTTCACAGCCATTGTCTTGCTGAAATCCCGCAACAGGTTGTGCAGATCAAAATCAACCTCATCCAATTCCAGTTTTCCGGATTCCACTTTTGAAAGGTCCAGGATATCATTGACCAAAGTCAGCAGTGTTTCACCACTGGTTTTTAAAATTTCCACATAATCATGTTGCCGGGGATCAAGGGTTGTGTTCATCAGCAAATTCGACATGCCGATAACGCCATTGATGGGTGTGCGTATTTCATGAGACATGTGGGCCAGAAATTCCGACTTATACCGGTTGGCATGAATGGCTTCTTTTTCGGCTAATTTTTGCTTTGTAATGTCGGTAGATATTGTTAATAAATATTTTTTGTCCAAAATTTCGATAATCTCACCAAATAGTAACGCATCTATTAATTTTCCAGATTTTGTTTTTAGTTTGTATTCAAATCCATTGATTCGACCATATTTTTCTAAATATTCAATAACTTTTTCATGAATTTCATTTGTATAAAAGAATCCTGTTTCCCAAGGGTATTTTCCAATAATGTCTTCATGTTTACACTCAAGCTTATCCAATAATGAAGTATTAACTTTGATAATCTTCCGGGATGGTAATTCATTGATAGCCATCAATGCCGGACTGGAATTAAAAATAATATCAAAATTCCGTAAGGTCTGTTTTTGAATGAACTTATCTTTCGACTGGGTTATAATACAATCCTGTTCATTCCATTTTCCCAGCCAAATCCGGGTTTCCACAGGGTGCTTCCGGCCATTTTTAATTACTATGTTCAGGCTGTATTTTTTATAACGCTGATCTTCGATTTGTTTAGCGATAGTCTGGAGTGACAAATTATATTTACTTTTAAATAATGTCTCATAATCACTATTTTTTATCTCATCTTCCGTATAACCCAGTTTATTTTCAACCGCATTATTGCCATATACAACAGTTCCGGAATGATCAAATACAATTATTATATCTTCATTATTTTCAATAAATTGGTAAAAATTATTAGCGTTCATCCGGAGCATTTTTTTATTCTTAACACATTCAGTAACATCTTCAAAAGTTCCAAAGTACCGGTTATTGAGATGGTTACTGATCGTGCCGCATAACTTTATTTTCCTGTAAGTATTATCATAATGTTTATATTTAATAATGCTGTTAAAATTTTTTATTTCTTTGTTTTTTACTTTCTCTTGAAGGGCCTTGAATTTTTGACGGTTGCCGGGATGTATTCTCCCGGTGAGTGTTTTTAACTTATACTCTATCTCGCCATTGATATATTCCGCCGGTTGATAGTTGTTGGGGGAAATTATTAATTTATTATGTTCAATGTCCCATTCCCATAACCCGCTATAATTTCCGTGAGCGATAGAAGAATTTTTTGCACCATTCATCGGATCCTCCTTTTATAAAGCAATATAATTATTTTAAATCTTTTATGCTTTATACTTTTTTCCATCAAAAAACGATAGTATTATCGGCATTTTTTTTAAAATCTTTAATTTGTAACTGTTTTGAAAATCGCAATGACAGGTTGGGACGGCGAGCGGCTCCCCCGAAGCTGTCATTGCGAGGGAACGGAGTGACCGCGGCAATCCCGATGTCCTGATTGATGCTTCCCAAATTGATTGCTTTGTGTGCTCCGATCGTTCGGGATTGCTTCACTTCATTCGCAATGACAGCTTAGGACGGCGAGCGACTCCCCCAAAGCTGTCATTGCGAAGGAGCGGAGCGACTGCGGCAATCTCGACATCCTGACTGATGCTTCCCAAATTGATTGCTTTGGTCGCTTCGATCGATCGAGATCGCACGCCAGAGGCGCATAAACCCGCCTGCTCCCGGAGGGCGGGCAGGCTTCGTATCCTCGCGATGACGAGATGAGGAAGGCGTGCGGCTC
>CAYYMT010000144.1:0-8259 GCA_964472715.1 uncultured bacterium
ACCGGCAGTCATTTAATCAAAACCATTGCCGGTATTGAAGGAATTTTCTGTGGATTTTCAGCAATTTATGCGGCTATGGCCCAGGTGCTGAATGAAGTTTACGGGAAAACAGTCCTTCCGGTCTAATTTTCAGTAATGATCCTGTTTAATGCCGGTTGCTTCTTGCCGGCATTCTTTTTTTATGTAACCCTTCCACTTGCTTAAATTCTAAAACAACGTTACAATTTATTACAATTGAAAAATATTGTAGAAACAAATAATTCTTATATTTGACCTGAAATTAGAAATTTAATATCGAGATAAAGGAGATATTCATGAATAAAAAAATTGGTCTGGTGGTAGCCGCTATGATTCTTGTTGCCGGCTTTTTGTTAAGTTCATTACTGAGTAACCAAAAAGACCCGGTTGGTCGCAGACCTTCCAAACCGGCTTTGTCAAATTATAAATTTCATACTGTGGAAAATAAACCTGAAACTTTTACGATTGAATTATCCGGTAATCTGCGTAGCTATAATGAAATTGCTCTCTTTACCGAGGTAACCGGTGTTGCCGAACCCGGCAAAGTTGAATTTCGTGAGGGCGCAAAGTTCCGGAAAGGGGACTTGTTACTGCGCATTACCGATACGGAATACAAAAATAATGTCTATGCGCAAAAATCCGCTTTCATGAATAATCTCACCACCCTGTTGCCCGATCTAAAAATGGATTTTCCCGGCAGCGCTGACGGATGGCAGGCTTACCTCGCCGCTTTTGATATTCAGGAGCCTTTGAAGCCATTACCAACAGTAAAAAATGAAAAAGAAAAATATTTTATTACTTCCCGCAATATTTATAACCAGTATTATTCCATTAAAAGTTTGGAAACCCGTCTGGAAAAATATAGTATTCACGCACCCTTTGACGGCATAATCACCGAATCCATGATCAAGCCCGGTACTTTGGTGAGAGCAGGCCAGAATATCGGAACCTATAAAAATACCCTACAGTTTGAGTTAACCGCCTTTGCTGGTGTCAAGGAAATTCAATTTCTGAAAACCGGTATGCCGGTGAAATTACTCAATAATGACATCAATGAAGAGTTTCACGGAACTATCAGCCGTATCAACCAATCCATTGATCAGCGGACACAAAAGATAAAAGTCTATATTTTTGTGGAAAATGAAACACTGATCGACGGTTTATATTTTAACGCGGTAGCCAAAGTAAACACCGGAGAACCGGTTTCGAAAATTCCCGCTGAAGCCATTTTTGAATCCTCTTCGGTTTGGCTTAATGAAGAAGGAAAATTCAAATCAAGGCAATTGACCATTATTAATCGTGACGATGAGTATGTTTATGTCCGTGGTTTGAAAGATGGTGAGCGTATTCTGCTTAATCCGGACAAAAAAGTCAGTGAAGGCCGGGAAATTAATTTCAGCAATCAGCAAAAACGAGGCTAATTCATGAGAAGTATTATAAAACCCTTTATCAAATATCCGATTCTTGGCAATATTATTATCGTGGCGGTATTTCTATTTGGTTTTTTAGGATATAAGTCTATTCTGACCACCTTTTTCCCACTGCGTCCCAGCCAGACAATTATGATCAATGCTTTTTATCCCGGCGCGTCACCTGAAGAAATGGAAGAGGGCATTGTGCTCAAAATTGAAGACAATCTGAAAGGATTGACCGGTGTTGAGCGAGTTACCTCCACTTCCAGTGAAAACAGCGCCAATATTGTGGTGCGGATTCAAACCGGTTATGATATCAATGTTTTGCTGACTGATGTCAAAAATAAGGTGGACCAGATCAGTACCTTTCCGGCGGGTGTCGAGCGTATTATGGTTTACCGGCGGGAACCGTTCAATTTTGCAATAGATTTTGTGTTAACCGGAGATGTGGAATTACTGGAATTAAAAAAGAATGCCCGCAAAATCGAGCGTGATTTGTTGTCTATCGATGGTATTTCAAAGATTTCGTTGTCCGGTTTTCCTGCTGAGGAAATTGAAGTGGCTGTACGGGAAGATGACCTGGATTCTTATAACATGACTTTCAATGAACTGGTTAATGCTGTTTCCCGTAATAATATCAAGGTCACCGGCGGCAAGATCAAGGGATCGGAAGAGGAATTATTGATCCGCGCCAATCTGAAAGGATATTATGCAGAGGATCTGAAAAATCATGTGGTGCGCTCCAGCGAAGAAGGCGCCATCGTCTATCTGAAAGATGTCGCCGAAGTACGTGACAAATGGGCGGAAGACCCCAACCGTGTTTACTATAATGGCATTCCGGCAGTACGCGTTTCGATTGATAACACCAATGAAGAAGACCTCTTTTTCGTCACTGGTACTGTTTTGGACTATTTGGAGAAATTTAATAGTGATCATGATCATGTGCATGCCCATGTGATACGTGACGGCTCGGAAATCATTCAGGAACGTATCGATATTTTATCCGGCAATGGTTTGTTGGGAATAATTCTGGTTGTTTTGTTTCTCTCATTGTCACTGAATCCTCACATGTCCTTTTGGGTGGCCCTGGGAATACCGATTTCCTTTGCCGGTATGCTGATGATCGGGCCGATGTACGGACTGACCATTAATGTGATGTCATTGCTGGGAATGATCCTCGTGCTTGGGATTTTGGTGGATGACGGCATTGTGGTGGCGGAAAATATTTTTCAGCACCATGAGCGCGGAGAAAAAGCCATTGACGCGGCGATCAACGGCACCCTGGAGGTACTCCCCTCAGTCATTGCCTCTGTCCTGACCACGGTAGTGATCTTTGCCACCTTTTTCTTTTTGGAAGGAGGAATGGGGGATTTTACTCAGGACCTGGCTTTTGTCGTTATTGCCACTTTACTGATGTCATTGGTGGAAGCCGCTTTTATTTTACCCAGCCACATTGCCCATTCCAGCGCTTTATGTAAAAAAGACCGCAAAAAAAATATTATTGAACGAGCTTCGGACAGAGTGCTGATTTTTACGA
Source organism: uncultured bacterium (assembly GCA_964472715.1). GTDB lineage: Bacteria > Fidelibacterota > UBA2242 > UBA2242 > JAFGTP01 > JAFGTP01. The sequence goes on from CAYYMT010000144.1 coordinate 2,968, forward strand.
AAGAAAAGATCTACGGCCCGACATTGCGTTTTTCAATCAAGCATCCTGCTATTACTATTGCTGTGCCGGTTGCCCTGGTATTAATTACCATAGGCGGACTGCGCGGAGGAATTATTAAATTGACCTTTTTCCCATACATTGAAGGCCGGAACGTGCGTGTCACCATGGAATTACCCGCCGGTACACCGGTCACCAAAACCGAAGCTATTATGGAAAAAATTGAAGCCGGGGTATGGGAGGTCAATGAGCAATATAAAGAAGAATACGACACAGAAGATGATCTGATAACAGCTGTATCACGAACTATCGGTGGTGGAACACACCAGGGAAATTTGCGTGTGACACTTATCAGCAGTGAAAAGCGGCCTTTGACCAGTAAAGAGATATCTTCCCGGTTTCGCCAACAGGTCGGCCCCATTCCGGAAGCTCAAAAACTGGAATATGGCGGCGGCGGACGTTGGGGAAAACCGGTATCCATTGCACTGAAAAGTAATAACTTTGAGCAATTACGGGATGCAAAAGAAGATCTGAAAGTGGAACTGCGCGAGATCGATAAATTAAAAGATGTCATGGATAATGACCCGCCGGGATTACGGGAGGTAAAACTGGAATTGAAGGAAAAAGCTTTTTCTCTTGGCTTGTCAACCAGTGAGGTTGTCAACCAGGTGCGGAGTGGCTTTTTCGGCGGCCAGGCCCAGCGGCTGATTCGCGGCATTGATGAAATCAAAATCTGGGTCCGGTATGACATGAAGGACCGCTCATCAGTGCAAGACCTGGAAAACATGCGCATTCGAACAGCATCCGGCCTTGAAATACCGCTGGAAGAAATTGCTGATTTTAAAATCGAACGAGGTGTCATGTCGATCAATCATATTGACGGTCAACGGGTTGTCAATGTGGAAGCCGATGTGGCCAATCCTAATGTTTCAGTGCCTGACATTTTGAGCGATGTTGAAAAGAATATTATGCCCGGAATATTGGAAAAATATCCGGAGATCATGTATTCCTTTGAGGGCGAAAATTATGAAAATGAAAAAACTGTCAGTTCAATCATGGCAATTGTTCCGGCAATTCTGATATTGATGTTTCTGATCGTGTCCATTACTTTCCGCTCTTTTACTCAGGCGGCTATTGTTTTTGTCCTGATACCTTTTAGTTTTGTGGGGGTTTTGTGGGGGCATGTGGTGCAGGGGCTGATGATGAGCATTCTCTCCTGGTTTGGCGCGATCGCCCTGATGGGTATTGTTGTCAATGATTCACTGGTGCTGGTCAGCGCCTTTAATAACCGTCTCAAGGAAGGTATGAGCTTTTATGATGCCATCTATGAATCCGGCCTCTCCAGATTGCGCCCGGTATTGTTGACTTCTCTGACGACAATTGCCGGTCTCTCGCCCCTGATCTTTGAAAGTTCCCACCAGGCCCAGTTCCTGTCTCCCATGGCGGTTTCCGTGGCCTACGGACTTTTGTTCGGAACAGTGCTGACACTAGTCATGCTGCCTTCATTACTGGTGGCCAATAACCGGGTGCGCTATTTATTCCGGCGATATATTTTGAAGCAGGATGTCACACCGGAGCTGTTGGAACCGGCAGTTATAGAAGATAAGTTTGTGGAAAACCAATCGGAAGAAACATGTTAAATATAGGTAAAATCATGAGAAATATTATAATAGCAATGCTGCTTTTTAGTGTAATGTCAGCCGCGGAACCCATTAGTTTTGAAACTGCGGTGAATATTGCCCTGGAAAATAATTTATCCATAAAAATGGCTGAAAACGGTTTGCAGATGATGGCGAACAATGTTAATCCCGGCGTGTTACTGCCTACTGTTTCTCTGAATGGGAGTAGTAATTTTACAGACACGGAAAAAGCCGCCGGTATGGCTGTGGAAGCCCATCGCAATTCGGCCTCAGTTTCCACCTCCTATACTTTATTCAGTGGTTTTTATGTTTTGAATTCCTACAAAAAATTAAAACTGCAGTACGGGCAGACGAAACTGGAAACCCGCTACCAGGTGGAGAGCATTATCACTGCCATGGCGCAAAGTTTTTACGGACTGGCCAATGCTGATGAACAATTGCAATTAGCCCGTGAAAACCTGAATATTTCCGGCGCGCGGCTACAACGGGTAAAGGAACGGGAAAAACTTGGCCGCGTCAACAAAGTGGAAATGCTGGCGGCGGAAGTGGATTACAACCGTGACAGCATTGCGGTGGAAAATGCAAAATTATCGGTTGAAAACAGCCGCAGAAATTTAAATGCTATGCTGAACCGTGAAGTCAATTCCGACATCAGTGTAACCGGCGATGTGAATCTGTTGACTTTACCGGTCTATGAGGAATTATTAACCAGCGCCATGGAAAAGAATGCTGACTATCGCGCTGTGGAAATGGGAATTGATCTGGCGGAAATGGATGTAAAACTGGCAAAATCACGGTATATGCCCAGTTTGAATGTGACCGGATCATATGGGCACAACCAGACTAATAATGAATTGGATCCTTCACTGGGAAATCCTGATAAGGCGTGGAGTGTGGGCTTATCCTTAAATTTCAGCCTTTTTGACGGGTTCAAACGCAAAATTCAGACCCAGAATGCAAAGATCAGCATGAAGAACCAGCAATTGCAGCTGGAACAGGTCCGGCTTAATCTGGAAAAAGATCTGGCCAGTCAGTACACCACCTACCAAAACAGCAAAAAAACCCTGGATATGGAACGAATGAATCTGGCAGCCAGCCAGGCGAATTTTGACCGCACCCGGGAGCTTTTTGAATTGGGCCAGGTGACGTCAGTCCAATTCCGTGAAGCGCAATTGAATTTAATGCGCGCAAAATCCAATATAGCAGCCGGCGAGTATAATGTTAAACTTAATGAAATTGCTTTATTGCAGTTGGCCGGAATGCTGCTGAATTAGTATATTTTAGCGGAGAATATGCAAGATAGCCAAGGACCATTACAGGCATCTGTTCTGATTCATGATAAACAGGATAAAAGTATGAATAAGAAATTACTGGTCATTGATGATGATAAAAAATTACTGGCCAGGTTAAAAAAATACCTGGAGCGCTTTAATTTTGAAGTCGTGGACAAGGTTCATCCGATGGATGGTCTGGATTATCTGAAAAATAATTCTGCTGATTTAGTGATCCTGGATGTGATGATGCCGCAAATCGACGGGTTTGAAGCCCTGCGCCGAATCCGCAAAGATTTTGGTGATATTCCGATTATTATGCTGACGGCAAGAGGTGAAGTCACAGACCGCATTGTGGGGCTTGAACTGGGGGCTGATGATTACCTGCCGAAACCTTTTGAGCCCCGTGAACTGGTGGCCAGAATTCAATCGATATTACGACGGACAGCGGGAACAAGGAAGAATAATAACCGGGAAGTTTTGGAGATTAATCAATTGCAAATTAATCTCAATAGCCATAAGGTAAGTAAAAATGATATTGAAATTGCATTAACAAGCCTGGAATTTCAATTGCTCAAAGTTTTTATGGAGAATGCAGGCAAGGTATTAGACCGTAATTTCCTGTTGGACAGTTTAAAAGGAATGGACTGGGAATCCTTTGACAGGTCCATTGATGTGCTGATCAGCCGCCTGCGCAAGCAACTCGATGATGATCCGAAGAATCCCGTGTATATAAAAACCATCTGGGGCAGTGGCTATATGTTCCTCAACAGTGAAGAGTAACCTATGATCAAAAAAATTAATCAATCATTATATCTTAAAATAATTATTCTGCTGGGATTGAGTTATTTTTTCTTTTATTCTCTCTCATTTAATACTCAGAAAATAATGTTCCGGAAAAAACATTTTAAAATCGTTCAGCGGAACACTTATAATTATGCCAATTTATTGATCGATCGAATTGAATCGGCTGAGACTGAGGAGGAAAAACGGGAACTGGCCCGAAGTTACAATGCTTTTTTACGAATTATTGACGATCGGGGCCAACAGGTTTATCCTGAAGAATTTCGTCAGCTAAATTTCGAAACGTCAAACAGATACCGGGATAACTCCATGGTCGGCTTTGATAAAGGGCTGATCGCCAAAATTCAACGGGGCGATAAAATCTATGAAATGATCCTTGAAAAAAAGGACAGTTCCCTGGACTATTTTCTTTTTTTATATCGAATGCTGACTTTGATTTACTTTTTGGTCATGTCGATTTTTATATATTTTGCGTTGCGATGGTTGCTGAATCCCATTAATCAATTGCACAAAAATGTCAAAGAATTGACAATTGAAAATCTGGATGCCCCAATTCAAACCAAACGCACCGATGAGTTGGGAGAACTGATCAATTCCTTCAATGAGATGAAAAAGGCGATAAAAAATATGATTCGATCCAGGGAGCAATTACTGCTGGATGTCAGCCATGAATTACGCACGCCTCTGACCCGGACCAATCTTTCCCTTGAAATGATGAATGATTGTGAAGAAAAAGAGGATATCATTGCTGACATTCGGGAAATGGAAACCATGATTTCAGAATTGCTGGAGAGCGCAAAAATTCAGAGTAAATATGGCAAGCTGGAACTGGAAACAGTTAATATAATCGACCTGATCGAAGATGTGGCGCTCTATTTTGAAAATGATGAGCCGGGACTTGACCTGTCGCAATTACCGGAAAAACAGTTACTGATACTTGATCCCGAGCGAATCAAAATAGTTTTTAAAAATATATTCAGCAATGCCATGAAATATTCGTCTAAAAATGCAAAGCCGGTGGAGTTGCGAAAGGAAACAGAGCCGGGCTATTTTGTGCTGAAAGTGAAAAATTACGGCAAAGGTATTCCGGAAAAGGAACTGGATTTTATCTTTGAACCTTTTTACCGGGTGGATAAATCCCGCAACAAGGAAACCGGTGGATACGGGCTGGGAATGCATCTGGTGAAAAAAATAATTGAAGCCCACAATGGTAAGGTCGCTATTCGCAGTGTGCCGGATGAATGGACAGAAGTGACTGTCAAATTGCCGATGTGATACGCTATACCTAGCCATTGCGAAGGTTTCTGAGCCTTGAGTTAAGTTCAAAACCGGAGAATGTTTTGTAAGGTCGGAAAATCAATATGAACTTGACTTAAGGCAGTTGGCGTGGCACCACCATAACTCATGGCCCTGAATTATTTTTCCGGATGAAAATGTGTACTCATAAAAGGCCCATAAGTCATGGTTTAAGGTTTGTGATCTGGAATCAACCATTGCGAAGGTCTTGCGACCATTCGCAAGGTTCTGTTTAGGCTTCAAAATTTTTGGCAAAGTCCGCGATTGTTTTCTCATCAATATGG
>CAYYMT010000145.1:0-8228 GCA_964472715.1 uncultured bacterium
TGTCTTGGGGGGTGGTAATTTTAAAGGCGTACTGCTGAAAAGTTTCAGAGGATTTAATGTAATATTGGTCATGATTGGCCCAGTAGAAATGGGTTTCTTCACCATTATAAGGGACCATATATTTTTCATTTTTACCAAACCGGCGTTTGCTTATAAAGTCGCCTTTGTCGTAATAACGGGAGAAGAAAAGAGTTAAATGATTGTATATTTGGTTTTCAGTGTTAACGGAAACTTTCGCCTCAGTTACCTGTGACTTTATTTTTTTGTATTCAGCGATTTTCTTTTTTCCGAGTTTTTCAGCAACCTTTCGTTCTTCATCATTAGCATTTATCCAGCCCTGAATGAATTCGTCTTGTTCCAGTTCTTGTAATTGCTTGGTTGCTTTTGTAATTTCTTCGGTTTTAAGTGTTTGAAACTGTTCTTTCACTGTATTGACCAGCAGATTATCAATGAAGTCCTTTATCTCTTTGCTTTTGTAATGCAATATTTTATAGACCCCAAAATCCAAATCCTGTGAATCGAATTGAAACAATTCGTTCAGGAAATTTTTTAGTTGTTCGAGGGCGGAATTATTATTTGCCATATTTGTCTAATTCTCCTTTTTGTCAAGTACGCCTTTTTTTACGTTCATTGACAAATTAGATTTTATTTCAAAAAAGTCTAAAAATCAGTTTTTTGTCTGATTTCATGCAAAATATTGTGTATAAATAACTTAATATCTATCCTCACCATTACAATTATTAGTGTAATATATAAAATAAAAAGAAATACTTAAAGAATTGACAATAAAAAAATACGGGCCGAATATACGCGCCAATATATTGCTGCACTATTTAGATATATCCTTAAGAAAAACAGAGTGAAAAATTTTACAATCTGCCACTCAGATCGGTATATTTTTAAAATTTTGCTCTAACGGATTACAACGGCTTTTTATAATCTCCAATTGGTTTTACATTGACATTCCCGGCCGGTGTCAGATCAATATTCGCCACAGGCAACTCAATAATTTCACCTTGAAATTCAATGGATTTTAGTCTCTTTTTATCCAGTGATGTACCAGTGGCAAGGAAAAAGGGAAAGAGGTCTTCACCCACGGCAATACTCATATCCTCCACCATTTCTTCCCAGGTTAATTGGTGATCGGGTGTCTCCATCCAGCGGGTGTGCTGGACCCAGCGCCAGCGGGGATACCAGGTACTGCCGTACTTGTCATCCAGTTTGTTCCAGATCCACCACATTTTTGTCCAGTCTTTGCCTTTGCCGAATTTTTCGCGGCCGACTTTGGTCTCGTAATATTTTTTAAAATCCAGTTCCAGCCACTCCTCTTCTTCAAAATAAGCATTGCAGTTGCGGTTGGATTTGCTGAGGTCTTCCGGATTGTAGAGTGCGTTTATTTTTCCCTGAAACCAGCCGGCATGGGCCTCGCCCCGGTCATGGTGCGGTGCTATCCCGGCCCATTCGCCCTTTTCATTAGCAGGGCCGGCAAGGGTATGGGCCAGTTCATGAGCAAAAATTGAAATAACGCCAAAGGGGTCTAAACTGATCAGGCCATTTTCCCTGGGTTTAAAGGCATTGACAGCCCAGCCACCGCCACCGCCTGAAGACAGAATAATATACATGGGTTCTTCCGGTTCCGGAGACGGCAGCCAGCCAAAGATTTTTTCGGTTACTGCCGGCAATTCTTCTTCTACTGTTTGGATCAGTTCTTCTGTCTGGTTTTTGGCGTAATAGACGACAATCCGGCCGAGCTGTTTTTCCAGTTCCGGATAAATAGCGCCGCCACCGCCGGACATGCTGTAGAAGGTGAAATCATTGTTGACGGGTTCTTTTCCCTGTGCCGCCCACAGGACAGCATCTTTGAATAGTTTGTCCTTTTCCGCTTTTTCTGCTTCCCTGTGATGGCCGCGCGGAATGATGGCTTCTTTTTCTCCCAATATGACCACATAGCCTTTTCCAAATTGGCGTCTCGCTTTGACGGGCTGTCCGGTTTCGCCGGTGGCAGTTACTTCCCAGTCATCGGAACAATTCAGGACAGGAAAATTCAAGTCCATATATTTTTCATTGGTGGCGGTAAACTCGGCGCCAAATTTTTTCAATAAATGATTCAAAGTCCAGCGTTGGGCATCAGCTTCTGATTTGGGCGTTGATCCCATAATAATGAGGCCGCCGCCTGCCCGGACAAATTTTAAAACAGCCGCTTGTTCTTCGGGTAAATATTTTTGTGATTCCGGCCCGAACTGGTGGGTCACGATGACATTGATTGCCGGATTTGGCACCCAGGCAAAGGGCCGGATCTTTTCGGTGGAATCCAGGGGTACTCTGGTTCGGCAATATCCATTGGGATCAAGCACGGCATTAAGTGACGCCTGGCTGGCAGAAGCTCTGAATCCGAGACTGTTAAGCCTGCGGGGAAAGCCCCAGATACTGACAAACTGGCATTGATGGGCCACATCCACCAGCACATTGATGCCGGTATCATTTTTTGGGTTTTGCGCCGTCGGCAGATAGTGCTTGGCTGTGCTGTAGGGGAGTGTTTTGCCGGATTTCCAGTAGGTGTCAATTTCATGACGGCTCAACACTCTTTCACTATTTGAGCATGACATCAACAGTAACGTAGTGATTATGAACAAACCAAATTTTTTCATTTTAAAACCCTCTTTTTTTATAAAAATTTATTATACAAAGCATAATATTTAAAATTTTTTATTTATTATTCTATTTTAATATACCTGAACTCAAAATAAAAGGATAAAATTAAAAATAAGGATGGTATTTTCAGAATAGTGTTTTGAAATTGCGGGACAGTCAATAATACTCATTAAACAGAGGTAAGAGAAGAGAGTGCAGTTGTTTTTAATATTGCAATGAGAGGTATTTGTTTACCGAAAAGTTTTGGGGTGATTTCTTGATAAGAATATTTTTATGAATAATGCAATCTAATTTACCAAACAAAGCACCCGTAATTGTCATCTTCTAACCAATCATTGATGACATTTTTATCAAAGTATTCCGGATCAAATTCTCCACCCAGCCATTGGATTGGCAATTTCGTCTGCCCTTTACACAATCGGATCTTTACAAAAGTCCCGGCGTTTGCATTTTTGGCAGAATTCCCCCATCCAGACCTCGTCGAATTGTTCCATAATTGACGCCACAAGGTTTCGGTTGGTGGTGATGAAACCGGCTTCGAAATTGCGTTTATGGTCGCTCTTGATCCCCAGGCCGGCGCCGGTGAGATTGGCGGAACCGGAGTAGGCGAATTTGCCATCGATGATGATCTGTTTGAAATGAACCCGCGGGCACATTTGCCGTTCGATATTGTCGATCAGGTTGGGATATTGATCAAAACTGTTGCGGAAATTTGGCCCCGGTTCTTTGGCGTGGAGTAATCGTACTGCAACTTTATTATTGCTGAGACGGTTCAAAATTGACAGGAAAGGCACCACCTTTTTTCCGGCATGAACATGCATATCTTTGATGTCCGCCGTACCGATCCAGACAAAACTTTTCGCTTTGGTTATCCGTTTAATCACTTCTGTATAGAGGTCACTGTTTGTTATAAATTTTATGCTCATGATTTCCAAAGATAACCAATTTAAAGAAATACTTGCAAGCAGTATTAATAACCATTAGTTTAATATTTTATTATGATTAAAAAAACCGGACACATTATGAAAATATTTTACTCTAATAAGGAAACCCTGCATAAACCGGAATTCGAATGGAATTTTGGTAAAAAAGTACCCTATCCCGATAAGTATACCCGTGAGCAGATCATTACCCAGGCATTGTTTGATAAAGGCTATAAAGATATAATGTCAGAACCGAATGAATTTGATATAAAGCATCTCTATGCGGTCCATACAGAGGAACTGGTGAATCATATCAAAAACTGTGAGAAACGGCTGGCGGAAGATGAAGAATTATATCCCCACATTTTTCCTTATCGTGAATTTGAGCCGCAAAATGATATCGACCCTTTTCTCGCGGGGTATCATTGTTTTGATGTCGGCACATATTTACAGAAATACACCTATCGAGCGGCGAAAGCAGCCGTGGATTGCGCATTGAATGGCGCCGAACTGATTTTGCATGGAAAAGAAAACCGGGTTTTTGCGATTTGCCGGCCGCCGGGGCATCATGCCTCTGCAAACCACTATGGCGGCTATTGCATATTCAATAATGCCGCGGTTGCCGCTTTTTATCTCAGCCGTTCCGGCCGTACCGCCATCCTTGATCTTGATTTTCATCATGGCAATGGCACACAATCGATATTTTACGAGCAGGCACAAGTCACCTATATTTCAATTCACGGGGACCCCAGAACCAATTATCCCTACTTTTCCGGGTTTGCCAATGAAGGAGGAATACGCCTCGGAAAGGGATATAATATCAATATTCCCTTAGAAAATGATATTGACGATAAAGAATATGATGAAAATTTAAAAATAGCCCTGACAAAAATTAAAGAATTTGATATTCAATATCTGATATTGTCTATGGGATTTGACATTTTTGAAAAGGATGATATGGGGACCTTTAATATCTCGTCAGATTATTTTTATGAGATTGGAAAAATCGTGGGACAACTGGATATTCCGGTATTGGTCTGCCTGGAAGGGGGCTATCAAATTGATGATCTGGGACAGAATGCCGCTAACTTTGTGGATGGTTTTGCCGGGACATAATTTTCAGCTTAAGGATCCGTTACACCAATTACTTTGTATAGTTTACTGGGATCATCAAAATCCATAAGAACCGATTAGGATTTATAATCTTTTTAAAATAAAAAATCGTCAAATATTCTGTCTTTATTATTTTCAAAGAGAAAATCATGTCAATCGCCTAAATTTTGAATGTAAAATTAATATCATTTGACATTTCGCGGCACTGACTACAGAAAAAACCTCGCAGGTTCTGTAAACCTGCGAGGTTGTGTGACTTTTATAGTTCGTTAATGGTTTTGAAAGCCGGTTTCAGGTCATCCTTATCCATGGCTTTTTCTGTGGTAAAATCCACCACCACCTCTTCACCCGGCAGCAAATCAAAATAATTATCCGACAAAAATCCCTCACAATCATCAATGGCAATCATGAGATTTTTCGCCAGTTTTTCCGCAGACAGTTTGATTTTGAAATTCCTGCCACTGCCTTCGATTGAATAGTCGATTGCGACATCATCAAAGGCCAGATTTTTCGGCTTATCAAAGTAAAAGATATTCCGGGAGGCGATATCTCCGTTTGGCAATTTCACTTCCGCCTTGAGCAGGCTCCGGTCTTTTGCGGCTTTGCTCAGCAATTCATTCTCATCGATATCATAATAGATTTTGGCGGTATTAGCTGAGATAGTCACATCTTTGCTCTCTTCCCATTTTACAGTCCCGCCGAAATCCATCAGTGTCATATTCAAGGTCGCCGGCTGCTCTTCCAGAATGTCAGAGACGATGTGCATATTGATTTTGCCATCTTCACGATGAGGGGAAACCAGGATCGGCGCGAACAGTTTTTTTGCGTAATACTGCAAGGCTTTCCACTTACCGTAATAATCAATGCTGGACCAGGAGGCTACCGGCCAGCAATCATTCAATTGCCAGTAAAGGGTTCCCATACAGCGGTCGCGGTTCCGGCGATGAGCCTCCAGGCCAAAGCCGATTCCTTCGGCTTGTAACACATGACTGACGTAGAGATAGGTTTTAAAATCTTTCGGTTTTTTGTAATCCCGCAGCATGTATTCTTCAATCGTAGTATTGCCGATGCCTGAGCGTTGGTGAGATTTCATTACTTCGGAATGGATATCATAATCCTGGGGTTCAGTATACTTATCGACAGTTGAAAATTCCGGAAAGGACTGAAAACCAAATTCCGACATAAACCGCGGCATATAGGATTCAAAAGTCTCAAAAGGTTCTTTGCCGTGCCAAACTCCCCAGTAGTGTAAATCGCCTTTGTCCACCTGAGAGGGATTTCCCATTCCGGCACAGGGCGAAGATGACCAGTAAAAACGGTCACTGTCATATTCCTTAACAGCATTGGGGAGAATTTTGTGATAAACATTAACATAAGCATTCCACATATAGTCAGCCGCTTCTTTTCCCTGATTTTCTGTCACCTGGTCTTTCCAGCCCCAATGATACCAGGCGTCAACACATTCATTATTTCCACACCAGATTACGATAGAAGGATGATTGCGCAGTCGTTTGACATTGTCAATGGCTTCCTGTTTGACGCTTTCCAGAAAGGGCTTGTCTCCGGGATACATGGAGCAGGCAAACATAAAATCCTGCCAGACCATCAGTCCCTTTTCATCACATAGATCATAAAATATTTTGTTTTCATAAATGCCGCCGCCCCAGACACGCACCATATTCATATTGGCATCAACCGCTGATTGCAAAATATGCTCATACCGGTCCGGTGTCACCTGGTTCAGAAAAACATCCTGGGGAATGTAATTAGCGCCTTTGGCAAAAACCGGGTGCCCGTTGACCTTGAAATAAAAACTTTCGCCATACTCATCTTTTTCACGGACCACTTCTACATCACGCAGTCCGATTCTGTGGCTTTTTTCATCAACCAGTTTTCCATTCATATAAACTTCGGCTGTCAGATCATAAAGATGCTGTTCCCCCAGACCTACCGGCCACCAGCGTTTTGGATTTTTGATGGCAAAAGGCACATTGATTTCATTGTTGCCTTTCTTCAGGGTAATGGCTTTGGTTTCGATGACTTTTTCGCCATTACGGATATTAACTTCACCGTCTGAAACCTGGTTAGCATTGATTTCCAGGACCGCATTCAGGTCGGCCTGTTTCTTTTTCAGATTTACCTGGCGGAAAAATGCATAGTCCAGTTTTGCCTCATTCCAGCCATTAATTTTTATCGGACGCCAGACGCCACTGGTGGTGAGACGCGGGCCCCAGTCCCAACCAAAGTGATAACCGGCTTTGCGGGTGAATATGGAAACTTTTTTGTCTCCGATGCCGCCGATTTCCGACAGATCATTGGGTGGATCGGGATAATCATATTTTTCTTTGAATAATTTTTCCAGGCCGATATTGATGGGAGACCGGAAGACAATTCTCAGTTCATTATTTTGTGCTTTCAGGTCCTCTTTGCAGTCGATTTCCCAGACACGAAACATATTATCCGCACTCAGGACTTTTTTACCATTGAGAAAAACCTCGGCATAGGTATCCAGCCCGTCGAAAACCATTTCTATCCGGTCCTTGCCAAGCAGTTTTTCATCCACATCAAAGGTGGTTTTGTATTCCCAGTCAACTTTGTCAATCCATTGCTGGTCATGTTCATTGAGACGATAATAAGGTTCCTTAATCAAGCCGTTATCCAACAAGTCCATGTGAACACTGCCGGGTACTTTGGCATCCAGCCAATCGGTTTTATCCACCTGTTTGAAACTCCAGTTTTTGTTTAATTCCATAGACATATTTTCCTTTTCCATTTTTTTTGAACCGCACGTCATTAATGTGCTTAAAATCAGCGTAATGAGCAGTAATTTTTTCATTTTTCTTTTACCCTCCAGTTTAATCCATTATCATTTTGTATATTATTTAAATTCAGCACTTTTTCAAAATCATAAACCCGTTTCACTTTTTTCATATCATTGGCGTCAGTGATAAAATTTCCCCAGGTCATAAACCAGGTCCATTCCGGTTGATTTTTGATAATGTCAATGTCCGGAAGGCCGCCCACTTCAGCCAGAGCAATGGGTTTTCCCTGCGCCAGTTTGAGGAGATCATCATGATGACTTTGTTTGTAATCATCAGCATAAACATCGGCTGCCAGTACATCCACATAATCAATGCCGGGAAAGAACTTCTCATAAGCATAGGCTTCATCTCCGGAAATATCCCGGGGCGCGTTGGTATTCCATACCCAAATCAGATTGTTCAGTTGATGATAATCAGTCATTCGCCGATACATATTTTTCCATAGTTTCGCAAATCCTTCTTCGCCTGGCTGATTGCACCACCAGAACCAGGTGCCATTCATTTCATGATAGGGCCGCCAGAGCACGGGAATCTTTTTGTTTTGCAATTGCTTGAGGTAGCCGGCAATTTTGTCCACGCCTTTTTCCCACTTTCCATAGAGGGCTGTGCCCGGTGTGGTCAGCTCCTGCCAGGTTTGTTTGTCCGGCCGCTTGTCCCAGGTCCAGATGTCGGGGTAATCACAGTAATCTTCGTCAGGCGGAAAACAGGAATGCCACAT
>CAYYMT010000146.1:0-8202 GCA_964472715.1 uncultured bacterium
CAGGGTAAAAACGAAGGCAAACCGGAAAATATTGTTGAAAAGATCATGGTGGGTAGAATTGAAAAATTCTATGCACAGAATTGTTTGCTGGAACAGGATTTTGTAAAAGATTCACAAAAAACTGTCAAAGATTACCTTAATGAGACAATTATGAAAATCGGTGAAAATATCAATATTCAACGGTTTACACGATATGAATTAGGTGAAGAAAAATAAATTTTTCATGCCCGCAAATAACACATTTAAAAGAGTTCTTATAAAATTCTCCGGCGAAGTCCTCGCCGGAGAAAATCGTTTTGGTATCGACATAAATATGGTCGATAAAATAACGGATGAAATTATTTCCCTGCAAAAATATAACTCTGAAATCGCCCTGGTTTTTGGTGGCGGTAATATTTTTCGTGGCTTAAATGCTTCCCGGGACCACAAAACCGATCGTGTTAAAGGAGATTATATGGGCATGCTGGCAACTGTAATCAATGCGCTGGCTGTACAGGAATCACTGGTTCGCAAAGGCGCTGACACCCGGGTTATGAGCGCAATCAATATGCCCGATGTGGCGGAACCAATGATCATTCGCGATGCTGATCAGTATTTGAAAAATGGTGAAATTGTGATTTTCAGTGCCGGAACCGGTCGCCCCTTCTTCAGTACCGATACAGGCGCCGCTTTACGGGCGGCAGAGATCGGCGCTGACCTGCTGGTCAAAGGTACCAAGGTTGACGGCGTATATGATAAAGACCCGGTCAAGTATTCCGATGCAAAATTTTTTAGTACGTTAAACTATTCTACAGCAATCGAAAAACAATTGCGGGTTATGGATACAACAGCTTTTAGCCTGTGTCAGGACAATGATATTCCGATTATAATTTGCAATATGACAAAATCCGGTACTATCGAGAAAATATTTGCCGGTGAAAAAGTAGGGACGCTAATTAGCGGAGGTAAAAATGATTAAAGATGTATTAAATGATGCTAAAAGTAGAATGAAAAAAACAATATCTGCCCAACAAACAAAACTTGGAAACATTCGTACGGGACGCGCCAATCCGGCGATACTGGATGGCATAAAAGTCGACTATTATGGTGCGAAAACACCATTACGGCAATTGGCCAATGTCGCCGCTCCTGATCCCAGGCTTTTGGTTGTTCAGGTATTTGATAAAACAGCCGTGGGTGCTGTGGACAAAGCCATTCGTGCCGCTGATATCGGGCTCAATCCCCAGGCTGAAGGCAATCTCTTGCGCTTGCCGGTTCCACAATTGAATGATGAACGCCGCAGGGAATTGGTGAAATACGCCCATACTCTAATTGAAGAAGGCAAAGTCTCTGTCCGTAATATCCGTCGCGATGCCAATGACATGCTTAAAGAACTTGAAAATGATAATGAAATTTCCGAAGACGATCTGCACAAAGGCCTTGACGATATTCAGAAAATGACGGACAAGTACATTGAAGAACTGGACAAAATGTACACCAATAAAGAAAAAGATATAATGGAAGAATGAAAATTCTTACCAGATAATCAGTATTTAAAAGGGTTCTTTTCATTTAGAACCCTTTTAATTTTTTAGAATTGTGTTTGTAATGGGTTTTCCTTAAAATTATTCCTGATATAAATTTTTTTGATACTGGCAATAATGAAAAGAAGAAACAAAAATATATTCAAAACTATTTATCATTACTCCGGTGGCTGGATCGGCTCCAGATATATATATAAAGAACTGGTTATTCCCTTCATTTTTTCATTAAGCGTCGTCACTTTTGTATTATTGATGAATTTTCTGATCAAGGAAGTGGACCGGTTATTGGGGAAAGATTTGCCCTTTTTGGTGATACTGGAATGGATCTATCTCAATATGGCCTGGATTGTCGCGCTGGCGGTACCCATGGCTGTGCTGGTAGCCAGTATAATGGCTTACGGTCGGCTGGCTGAAGATAATGAAATTGTGGCCATGCGGTCTTCGGGAATCAGTTTTTTTACGATTTTGGCGCCAGGCTTTGTGTTCGGCTCAATTATAACTGTTCTGATGATCTTGTTCCAGAATAATGTTTTGCCGGAATATAATCACCGCTCGCGACTGCTGACCGGTGATATTTATCATAAACGTCCGGGACTGACCACTGAGCCCGGTTATTTTATCGACGATATGCCAGGCCATTCTATCTATATCAAAGAAAAGAGAGGCGAAATGCTCTTTGATTTGATCATCTACAAGAAAGACCCGCAAAATGAACATACTACCATTTATGCTGACAGTGGCCGGATTGATGTCGTCAATAACAGTGTTGTTATATCGCTTTTCAGCGGGGAAATTCACGAATTGGATTTGGTTAAACTGGATAAGTATCAACGAATTTATTTCTCAAAGCATAAGATCAGTATTCCCGTGGATGATATGGTCCTGGAAAGACGTGAAAAAGGCCGGCGCGGTGACCGGGAAATGACGATCGGCATGATGCGGGAGGAAATTCAAAAACACCGCAAGAGTAAAAATAAATTTGAGCAAAAGATAAATGATATTGCTGAAAAACATTTTGGCGTGGAATCCTACAAAAATTTTGAGCAACTGAAAACTATTGTCGATACAAAAATTGACAGTAATGAAAAGAATTTAAGCGAATCCAAAGCAAAAATAGCAAACCGCAAATTGACCGGCGCCCTGAACCGTATTAAAAGTGAAAGCAATATGGTCAAAAATTATCAAAAGAAAATCAATAAGTACAAAGTGGAAATCAATAAAAAAATATCCATGCCTTTTGCCTGTATTATTTTTGTTTTGATCGGAACACCCATTGGTGTCATGTCGAAACGAGGCGGCATCGCCACCGGCGCTGTGACC
This sequence comes from uncultured bacterium, assembly GCA_964472715.1. Lineage (GTDB taxonomy): Bacteria > Fidelibacterota > UBA2242 > UBA2242 > JAFGTP01 > JAFGTP01. The sequence continues at coordinate 2,844 of CAYYMT010000146.1, forward strand.
AGTGTACTTTTTTTTCTGATCTATTATGTTTTCCTGATCGGGGGAGAAGAACTAGCGGATATGGTGATCATTTCACCTTTTTGGGCCATGTGGACGCCTAATTTTTTACTTTTTGGAGTAGGCGTATATTTGATCTACACGGCCAGTTATGAACTGAAGACTTTTGATATTCTGACAATGTTTCGTATTTTTAAAAAGAGAAAACCTAAAGAGGAAAAATAATGCTGGCAGTTGATTTTATTGAGCAAAAAAAACAGGGAAAAGCGCATAATCCCGAAGATATAAAGAATTTTATCAAAAAGTATGTCGAGGAATCCATACCGGATTACCAGGTGGCGGCCTGGCTGATGGCTGTGAATTTTAATGGTATGAACACCAAAGAAATCGTTGCCCTCACCGACGCAATGCTGAATTCCGGCGAAAGAATTGATCTGTCACATATTAAGAAATTCAAAATAGATAAGCATTCCACCGGCGGTGTTGGTGACAAAGTTTCATTGATTCTGGCGCCTCTGGCTAAAGCAGCCGGATGTGTCGTGCCAATGATCTCAGGCCGCGGTCTCGGCCATTCCGGCGGCACACTGGATAAACTGGAAAGCATACCTAATTTTAATGTCGGGCTTTCAAAGAAAGAATTCACGGATTTGGTTACGGAAAAATCCCTGGCCATGGGCAGCCAGACCAAAAGCATTGTCCCGGCTGATCGAAAAATGTATTCTCTCCGCGATGTGACCGCTACTGTTAAATCCATTCCCCTTATCTGCGGAAGCATTCTCAGTAAAAAAATCGCGGAAGGGATCAATGGACTCGTACTGGATGTTAAAACCGGCAGCGGCGCTTTTATGAGTGAATATAGTCAAAGCAGAAAGCTGGCGGAAAACTTGAAAGCCGTGGGCGAACAATTTGGTATTAAAGTCAAAGCTGTCATCACTGATATGAACCAGCCCCTGGGCAATGCGGTGGGTAACTGGCTTGAGGTGCTGGAATGTATCGATGTCCTTAAAGGTAATGGCCCCGAAGATTTGGTTGAAGTAACACTAAATCTGACGGCCTGGATGGTGGTAATGTCCGCTATCGAACCAAATTTTGAGAAAGCCAAGGATTTACTCAGGGAATTGCTGGCCAATGGCAAAGCCTATGAAGAATTTGAAAATATGGTAAAAAACCAGGATGGTGATATTGATTACATTCGCAATCCTGAAAAATATACAAAGGCCAGGGTTGTCAAGCCTGTGCTCGCCACGGAATCCGGTTATATCAAAACAATTAATACCGAAAAAGTGGGCATGGTCTCATTGAATCTCGGCGGCGGCAGACAGGTGATCACGGATGACATAGTGCCGGAAGTCGGTTTGATCGTCAAAAAGAAAATCGGTGACCCGGTGGAAAAAGACGATGTGCTTTGTGAGATTCATGCCAATAGCGACAGTGATCTTGAGCAGGCGGAAAAGTCCTACCGTGATGCGTTGAAATTTTCTGATAAAAAAGTGGACAGAAATCCATTAATCTATGAGTCCTTTTAAACATATAGAAATAGTACAGACGGATATTACAACGCTGAATGTTGACGCCATTGTCAATGCGGCCAATTCCGGTCTGATGGGTGGCGGTGGTGTCGACGGCGCTATCCACAGAGCAGCCGGCCCTGAGTTACTGGGCGCTTGTAAAAAATTGCGGGCGAATGACCTTCCCGACGGACTGCCAACCGGTGAAGCGGTTTTGACCGATGGATTTAATTTAAGTGCAAAATATGTAATTCATACGGTTGGCCCGGTGTATAGGGACGGAAAACATGGTGAAGAAAAATTACTGGCCAATTGCTACAAGAATTCCCTGGATATTGCTCAGGAAAAGGATTTGAAAAGTATTGCATTTCCCGCCATCAGTACCGGTGTTTACGGATACCCGAAAGAAAAGGCTGTGAAAGTGGTCCTGCCAACAGTTTTGGCTTGGCTGAAAGAAAATTCCGGCGAAATGAAAATCATATTTTCACTGATCAATGACAATTATACAATATACAAAGAATATTTGGAGAAATTGCAATCATGAAAGGCTACCTTCAGGTCTATACAGGTAATGGTAAAGGCAAAACCACCGCAGCCATCGGGCTTGCCATTCGTGCAACCGGCGCCGGTAAAAAAATATATATAGCCCAGTTTGTTAAAGGAATGAAATACAGTGAAATTAAGACCCTGGAAAAATTTGATAATATTAAGATTGAGCAATTTGGCCTGAAATGCTTTATTAAAGACAAACCCAAACCGGAAGATATTGAAGCGGCCCAAAAAGGACTGAAAAAAGCAAAACAACAAATGCTTTCCGGCCAATATGACATAGTAATTCTGGATGAAGCCAATATTGCTGTTTTTTTTGACTTATTTACAATTGATGATTTATTGGACGTTATTGCGGAAAAACCGGACAATCTGGAACTGATCATTACCGGCCGTTATGCCCATGAAAAATTGATTGAAATTGCAGACCTGGTTACAGAAATGAAAGAGATCAAGCACTACTATAACAATGGTGTAGAAGCACGGCAGGGAATTGAATCTTAACCCTATTTGGCATTCAACCTAATTGTTATAATGCAGGGACAACGGGGATATCTATCAATTTTTGGGGTATAAAAATTTTAACTAATCCCGCAGGGTTTATACAATAATAACAGTGGGTGCCAACCCATGGAAATAACAAACCCTATTGCAAACTCTGAAAGAGTTTAACAGTTTATGGGTAAAAAATTAATTGAATCAGGAAAGTTTTTCCGATAAAATTTTATGTGATTTTTATAATTAGAAATTTTTTCTGAATAAATAATACAAATATTTTAAGCAGTCCGTTTTTTTGGCACGTATATTGAATATTTATTAATTGGTTTTTAAAAATAGAACTCCTCCCCAAGATAGTATAGATCCCCTGCCCCTATTTCTCCCCCTCGGAAATAGGGGCTTCTATTTTTATAGGCATAAAAAAAACCAAGTCCTAAAATAACTATCCGGTAAATTTTTTTTGTATAGAAATTCTTCCTCATCAGAATAGCACCACAATTCATTGTGGTGGCTAAATGTATCCTTTATTTTCCACCAGTTCCTGAATGAAAGATAGTATTAAAACACCCATAAAATCTTCGGAAGGTTTAATGTGTGCATTGTAGCACAAGCATCTTGCTTGTGTAATGTTTGTTAAAAGGATGACTATTAAACGACCAAGATGGTCGTTCTACAAGGCACTTCGATTTTTGAGAGCTGTGATGTGCAGCTAAAAATCCGTGCAATCCTGTTAATCCGTGACAGGCAAAATAAAACGTCTGTAAAATTGTTATCAGATCAGAAGCCCTTAAAAGGGCTAATCATTAATGTTCGATATTCAAACCACCAGTTGAAACTGGTGGTTAATTAGATTGTACCCAGTTTAAAAAAAAAATCATCGCTGTAACGGTTTCAACCGTTTTAAACCTTTATTTAGGACAGGTGTAAACAAAAAAATAAAAATATAACGAAACTGAAAAAATAATTTTGATAAATAGAATAATGTTCTAAATTATTTCTATGATCGCGGATAAGAAAATATTAACAACAATTAATGATAACTTCTGGTGGTGGCATAGCAGTATATATTTTTCAGGTCCGCTGACTAACACTTAAACTACATATAAAAATTTGGAACATAAGTAAATCGCAGACCTGAAAAGGCCTGCGATTTTTTTTTGTGAGGAGTTTTTTTGAATAATGAACAATACAAAAGGAGAACAAAATGAAAAGTACATTACCCAATGAAAAAGGTTATTTCGGAGACTATGGCGGCAGCTATATTCCACCACAATTGCAGGAAATTATGGATGAAATTACCAAAAAGTATGAAGAAATGAGAGATGATCCTGAATTTCAGGAAGAATTAAAGTATTTACTCAAACATTATGTGGGCCGCCCCAGCCCGATTTTTTATGCGAAAAATTTGTCGAAAAAACTCGGCGGCGCGCAGATCTATTTTAAACGGGAAGACCTGAACCATACCGGCGCCCATAAAATCAACCACTGCCTTGGCGAAGCTTTACTGGCCAAAAAATTGGGTAAGAAGAAAATAATTGCTGAAACCGGCGCCGGACAGCATGGTGTGGCGCTGGCAACTGCCGCTGCCCTGGTTGGTTTGGAATGTGATATCTACATGGGCGAAGTGGATATCGCCAAAGAACATCCCAATGTAGTCCGCATGCGAATTCTCGGCGCCAATGTCATTCCCGCCACAGCCGGCCGCAAAACCCTGAAAGAAGCCATTGATCTGGCCTTTGAAGCCTATGTCAAAGATCCTGTCAATCAACTCTATGCTATCGGCTCTGTTGTTGGCCCGCATCCCTTTCCCATGATGGTCCGGGATTTTCAGAAAATTGTCGGTGAAGAGGCAAAAGTACAGTTCGAGGAATTGACCGGAAAGAAACCCGGTCATCTGGTTGCCTGTGTTGGCGGCGGTTCCAATGCCATGGGACTTTTTAATGCTTTTCTGGAAGATGAGGATGTTAAACTTTATGGCGTCGAGCCTTCCGGTAGAAGTTTCAAAGACGGTGAACATGCAGCCACAATAACTAAAGGAAAACCCGGTGTGATCCATGGTTTCAAATGTTATTTGCTACAGGATGAAAAAGGCGAGCCCATGGAAGTTTATTCCATTGCCAGTGGTCTGGATTATCCCGGTGTCGGCCCGCAACACAGTTACCTGAAAGACATCGGCCGTGTTCAATATGAACATGCCAATGATAAAGAAGCCGTGGATGCTTTCTTTGAAATATCCCGGGTAGAAGGTATTATTCCGGCCCTGGAAAGCGCCCATGCCATTGCCCATGTCATCAAAATGGCGCCAAAGTTGGGTAAAGATGAAACCATCCTGGTGAATCTCTCCGGTCGCGGTGATAAGGATATCGACTATATCGCCGAAAATTACGGCAAAGAATATAATATCTAACGCACACAACTAATCCCTTCTAAAATGGCAAAATCTTCGGGTTTTGCCATTTTTTTTATTCCGGAATGCTCAGAAAAAATAGTTATCCACGAATGACACGAATGGGCACGAATTGTTAATACACATTAATTCGTGATAATGTGTGTAATTCGTGGACAATAAAAAAGGATGCAGAAACCAGGTTAAATTAATTTATGTAAAATTAATTTTTAATAAAATGGAAAAAGTCTTTGCTTTATCTATTATTATTATTATTATTATTCCAATGGTACATAACTAATCAGGATTATTGTTGAACTTTTAAGTAACGGAGGTCAATATGTTGAAACTACCAAAATAAACCCTACATGAAAATGGTACTTTCATGTAGGGTTAGAAAATCTTCTGTAAAAACAAAAGA
>CAYYMT010000147.1:0-8113 GCA_964472715.1 uncultured bacterium
AGGTTCAATGGCGCAGTGTGAGCCATAGTGGGCATTATAGGTGTGATCAAAAATATAGTCGGCTTCTGCTTTACCTTTTTGCAGATCACCAAAAGCGATTTCCACTTCAGCGGCAAGGTTTCGTTCCGGTTCGTATTTCACGGGAATGGCAGCGTAATGGTCATCACTGTGTAGCCGGGGCGCGTCATCGTCCATGGCTTTTTCCGCGTCAAACAGGGGTTCCAGGACATCGTAATCGATTTTTAGTTTTTTAGCTGCCTCGGCGGCGATTTTTGGTGTTTCCGCGATAATCATTGCGGCGCGGTCGCCCACAAATCGCATGGTATCGTCAAACAGGACACAATCATAAGGCGATGGCTCAGGAAATCCCTGGCCGGCAGTGGTATGGAGTATCTGCTTTGTATTTTTGTAATGCAATACATCTACCACGCCCTTTAATTTTCGGGATTCCGTATCATCTATATTCTTTATTCTTGCAAAGGCATGAGGTGAATAGACGATTCTGCAATGAAGCAATTCTTTCATTTCAAAATCATCGACGAACCTGCTCTCACCAGTAGCCAGTGACAGGGAGTCGATCTTTTTTTCTGATTTGCCTACAACTGTATAGTTCTTCATAATTTTTTTCCTTAACGCAGAGGCCGCAGAGAACTCAGAGGACCGCTGAGTTTATTCTTTTAAATTGTTTACAACACGATAAATACCATCTACCAGGCGAACGACATGAAAATTAATTATTAGTCCTAAATGTTTTTCCTTTAAACGCAGATAAGTTAAAAGTTTCGGTTTATCTATTTTAGAGAGTTTTTCTTTAGCTTTCAAATCAACAATGACAAGGTCCTCGACAATTAAATCGAGTCGCAACGGTGTTCCCAATTTTACACCTTTGAAGGGAATTGGAATATTTTGTTGTCTTTTGAATTTTATTCCGTTCAAATGGAGTTCATGGCAGAGTGCTTCTTCATAAACTGATTCTAAAAGTCCCGGTCCCAAAATTTTATGGACTTCAATCGCACAGCCAATTATTTTCTTTGAAACGTCATTTTCGTGCATATTTAAACACCTGTTTTTTTAAACGCAGAGGTCGCAGAGAATTCAGAGGGCCGCTGAGTTTATTCTATATATTTGTTATTCTTTCATAAAAAATGAGTTCATAATATTTTCTACTGTATTTGGAAGTCTACTGAAGTAGAATGAGTCAAAGTATTTAATTTATCATTGAGGCTGTCTCAAAAGGCCCGTTGTAAAAAAATGGAAAAAAATGTAGAGGACAATTCCTATTGTCCTGTTCGGTGAAATATCAAATAACCCTGAATTTTAATATTTAGTGTACCTTTTTGGACAGCCTCCTAATCTTAATTTCAGTTTTCAAAGGTCAGAATAGCACCACAATTCATTGTGGTGAAATAAAATAATCAAAATAATTTAGTATGCTTCAGCATACTTCCCGATCAGTTTATTCTTCGGCATCCTCCGTACTCTCTGCGTTAAGTTTTATTAAGCCTTTCAGCCGCCAACTTCACCGCTTCCACGATCTTCACATAACCGGTGCAGCGGCAGAGATTGCCGGTGAGGGCGCGCTTGATTTCCTCTTCCGTTGGATCGGGATTATTTCTCAGCAGCGCGTAGCTCGCCAGCACCATTCCCGGTGTGCAGAATCCGCATTGCACAGCGCCGGCCTCTACAAAACAGTCCTGGATAATATGGGGTTTATGCAGTGTTCCGATGCCTTTAACTGTGGTGATTTCATCATTGATGACAGTGGCCGTGAAGACCTGGCAGGAATTAACCGGCTTGCCATTGAGCAGCACCAGGCAGGCGCCGCATTCGCCTTCTTCGCAACCGTTTTTTACTTCTGTAAATCCGTGGTTTCGCAGAGTCTGTAATAAATGATCGTCAGCATCAAATTCTACTGCCACCGGTTTTTCATTTACATGTAATACTGCTTTCATAGCTTTGCCTCCAATGCCTTCAGGACAGACCGCCAGGTGGTAATTTTTGCTTTTTGCTGCAGATAATCGCTGTCCTGTACGCGCTTGCCTGCAAATTCCACATTTACCAGTGATTCCGTTTCTTTTTCATCGAGTTCTTCGATTTTTTTCCCCGACAGATAATTTTCCAGTTCGGTTAATTGACTGACCCGTTCCTTTGTGCCGGCAATATATACTTTTGCCCTGCTAATTTTATCAGAATCCATTTCCAGTAAAGTTGTGACTGTGAACAAAGGCATATCATTGTTGGTTTTGACATCCCGGTAATGATGGGAGAGGTGGGGAAGGTCCTGGAATTTTACAGCCGTGATCAGCGAGGATTCCCGTAAGGATTTACTGTTCCGGAATTTGGTAATCGGGTATTCGCCTTCATGTTTGCCGGCGAGTATGACAGTCGCATTTAGAGCCATTAAAGCGCCAATCAGATCCGACCACTGGGGAATGAAGTTCACACTGCCACCTATTGAAATGCGATTACGTAATGGTGTATTCGCCGCGTTGTACAGTGATTTTAAAAGCAGGTTATGGGGCGATATCTCCTGAAGTTTTTCAATAATATCTCCATAGGTGGCCATTGCGCCGATTTCAATCTCGTCGTTGTTTTGCTTAATATAATTTAATTTTAAGCCCTTCAGGCATAATAACCCTTTTACATGGGAAAGGTCTCTGTTGTTTAAATGCGTTCCGCCGCCGTGGGGCAGAATAGTTTTATCCCTCAGCAATGAAGATGCTTCAGCCAGGGAATCCGTATAGTACCATTTTTTTTCACTCATGACGTTCAATTTCTATTGTTAGGAGGAGAATGTCAAGGAAAAAAATTGTATGATTACTTTCATATATCGCCGGGAAAAGTCCAAAAGTAAAATTCCATCCTTTAAAGTTAAAATAAATAATAATTTGTTGATAATAATAGTTGTGGGCCGGTTGTTGAATTAATCTGATTTAACCTCGCCGGCGAAAAATAGTACCAGTGAAAACAGCGCCATTACTAAAAATATTACCGCCGATACTTTGCCAATCTGCCACCATGCCAATGCCGCAAAAACCAGCAGAAAAATTTTTCGAATCATAGCTGATTTGGAAGAAGGGCTGTTTTCAGGAGATTTTGTTTTTGCCGGCGGGAGAGTTGCTTGATGCGGTACTCCGCCCTGGATGCTTCCGAGCGGCTGGTGTATTCCCAGTATCCCAGCAGCCTTACCGGCCGTCTTCCCCGTGTATACCGGGCGCCGGTTCCCTGATTGTGGGCCTCTATCCGGGCTCTCAGATCTTTGGTAATGCCGGTGTACCAGGTATCATCGGCGCAGGCTAATATGTAAACTTTCCAATTTTTGGAAGACATAAGATTATTAATATTTAAATTCTCTATTCTTTCATGAATCCTTAAAAAATAGCATTAAATAACAAGGATAGCAAAGAAATCCGCCAACCCGGCACCTTTCAAATGGTCACAGACCTTTGAAATGGTGTTTTAGAACACATGAATCAACCACTGCGAAGGTCGCTGACCATTTGCAAGGTCTGTAAGGTGATGCCCTTGTTCCTGCCACATGAGGCTGTCCCAAAAGGTATAATAATTATAAAAGTTTTTTTGAGTTTATTGGTAATTAACTTATTCTCTGTATGTTAAAATTTAAATCGATGTATTAAATTTGACTTGTATTATTTTTTTTACTTTACTTTTTTTCTTGATAAAAAAAGTAACAAAAAAATCAAGGCAATATAAAAATTACCTAAAATTCAAATTTTCAGGCTCAGTCTTCGTCCCGAAGTTTCGGGACTTCGCCTAACACGTAGATTTCATAAACTCGCTTCATTCTACTGATAAAAATAATTTAATCAATCATCTACTAATAAGTATTTTGCGGGGAAAAAGTTTATACAATGGCACGCTCAAACAGTATGAAATCTTTAACGCCTGAAAATTTGAATTTTTTAACGGTAATTTTTATAAGGCCGAAAAAAGAAAGAAACCAGATAGTAACATGTTGAAAAAATAATAAATTAATATATTTCTGATACATCATTTTGCCACCTATAACCCTGGTATACAGTTTCTTACAAGGATTATTGCAAAAATTTTGTAATTTTTAAAATTCGGAGTTGTTTCATGTGTCACCGAAAAGAATCCCGATTGATTGGGGAATTGTCCTCACCATTTTTTACAATGGGACTTTTGGATCGCCTCACCCACGACATAACTCATGGACACCTGAAAATTATCCTGAGAATATCTAATATGTCCGGTGCCCATAAGTCATGTCTCAAGTCATGTCTCATGAATGGGCTGCCGGATCGTGAGGTCTGTTTCAACGGAATTATGGTTGTTTATGAATTGTGATGGGTGGATTAAAAATCAGGGCTCTTCTTTTTCTTTGATAAAATAAACCAGTAGAATGGTATTTGTTATATGACAATTTTTATTTGTTTGCTTTTTGTGGTTAATTAAATTAAAATAATTAAAGCAATTTTCTTATTCTATTTTATATCTTGCTCTGGATTATTAAGTATTTTAGTGCAAAAAACCAGGAGGAAAAAATGTTTCAGAAAGTATTTTTAGTCTTCGTTTTTGTAATGGCAGGCCTTGCCTATTCTTCAGATTCATTAACCGTATCAGGCAGAGTTGTTGACCAGGAAGGATCGGGTGTTGTAAACGCAAAAATAATGACAGAGGAAAATGTGGCAACAATTACTGACCTTAACGGTGATTTCGAAATAAAAATATCGAAAAATTATTTACCGGTTGATAATCCTGACGTTATACCGGAAAGTTATAAAAATTTTAAAATAAAAATATTCAATCTCGTGGGGCAAAAGGTTTTTGAAAATGAGTATCAAAATCAAACCATAAATACTTTTTCATGGGATGGAAAGAATAACAGCGGGAACCTGCTCAGCTCGGGGCTTTATTTTCCAATTTTAGAAATTAATAATAAAATCCTATCAAAAAGTAAGGTTACGATCGTGGGTGATAAAATAATAAATAAAACACCTTTCGTAAACTTTGAAAAGATGTCTCATAGTACACCAAAACTTGCAAAATCAGCCAGTACTCACGCCGCCAAATTTGACATAATTGGAGAAAATTTTACAAATATTACAGATACAGTTTTATATATTTCTGATCATGATAATGATGACCGGGGGGAAGTGGATGATATTGTGCTCCGGACTTTTGAAATAGATTACATAACAGACATCGATGGCAATCTCTATAAAACTGTAAAAATCGGTAATCAATGGTGGATGGCGGAAAATTTGAAAGTGACCCGTTACCGCAATGGTGATGCAATTGATGATTGCTGGGCTTATGACGATGATGAGAACAATGTTCTTCATTATGGAAGATTATATTCATGGAATGCGGTTTCAGACAGTTGCGATATCGCCCCTGAAGGCTGGCATGTGCCAATCGATGAAGAATGGGAAGAACTGGCGCAGTATATCAGCGATGATAATGGCGGTTACGGCAAAAATGGTGATAACTGGGATGGTGCCGGAATTCATTTAAAAGCCACTACCGGGTGGAATTCCGGTGGAAACGGTACTGATGATTATGGTTTTTCGGGATTGCCGGCAGGTTCCCGCAGCACCAATGGCCAATACGCTTATATTGGGAATTATGCATATTTTTGGTCCGTTTCAGAAAGCAGCTGGTTAGGCGCATGGGGCAGGAGCCTGCTCTACCATAACGCTACATACAACCGGGGAGACCATAGTAAGGGATACGGATTTTCCGTGCGCTGTGTAAAAGATGAGACAGCCCCGGAAAACACAGCGCCGGAAGCCTCTTTTACCGTCACACCAACAGCCGGGACAGTAGATACAGTTTTTACCTTTGACGCTTCAGGAAGCAGCGACGCGGAAGATGATTCCGCAGATTTACAGGTACGCTGGGATTTTGATAGTGATAATACCTGGGATACAGACTATTCAACAACCAGGACCATCACTCATCAATTTACATCAGCCGGAACTTATATTGTAACACTTGAGGTATTGGATACAGATGGCGCTACTGATACAGCAACAGATACGATTACAGTTGAAGAGAGTTCTGTTGAAACCGGCACAGTCACCGACATTGACGGCAATGTCTATAAAACCGTCAGGATCGGCGACCAGTGGTGGATGGCGGAGAACCTGAAAGTGACTCATTATCGTAATGGAGAATCTATATCAGATTGCTGGGCCTACGACGATGATGAAAGTAATGTAGAAACCTATGGCCGGCTTTATTCATGGTATGAAGTGAATAAGCATGTTTCAGAAGGCGATGAAGGCTATAACATAGCTCCAGAAGGCTGGCATGTACCAACCGATGAAGAATGGGAAGAATTAGCTCAATTTATAGATGATCAGAACGGATATAATAATAGCGGAGATGTCTGGTATGATGTAGGAACCCATTTAAAAGCTACTTCAGGGTGGAATTCAGATGGCAATGGCACGGACGACTATGGCTTTGCCGGGTTGCCGGCAGGTTGGCGTACTTCTGGTTATTACTATGGTATAGGTACCTACACTTACTTCTGGTCCGCTACAGAGTACAGTAGTGATTACGCATGGTACCGTACGCTGACCTACAATTATACTACTTTTAACCGATACTACGACAGCAAGTCGCAAAGCGGTTATTCGGTTCGCTGCGTGAAGGATTAAGTATATCAAAAAGATTCTGTGAGAATCCTGACGGAATTGTGAGATTGCTGACTTTTTGTGTATTATCAATTCTTCGGAAGGTTTCACCAATACTTAAGGCGGTGCCGAACCAACCATTGCGAAGGCCGCTGACCATTCGCAAGGTTTCCAGGATGTTGCCGGGGCGGGACATAATCACCACCCTTCCGAAGATTATCCTGACGGTCAAAACTGAGGGAAATTGGTATACATATCAAATTTTTTTGTCGGAAAATCTAATAAAAATCAATTTGATATAAAGTTTGATTAAACTGAATTAATCATATAGATTAATTACTGTAACTTAAATTGAGGGAGGAACCGATGAAAAAATTAACAATTCTCATGACTTTTTTTGTGCTTTTAAGTAGCTGCTATCAGGTTACTGACGCATTAATCGATGGTGCTATCAGCGGCGCCGGCCGGGCTGTCAGTGAGCGTGCAGCCAATGCCGTTTATAAAAAACTGGCTCCTAAAGAAAAATTACCGGCCCCTTCAACAATGGCCTGGAATCAATATATGGTTGCCCAGGCGCAGATTATATTCAGTTATACCTTTGCACCGGGTGGACTATGGGTTTCAAAAAATACCTTTGACCCCGGTGAATATACAAAATTCAGAATGACTGAGGATGGCGAGAATAACATTATAATTGAGAGAGCCTATTTAAAGAAACTGGAAAATGGTAATCAGTGGTGGCGAAGCGCCTGGGAAGAGGGAGAGGATAAGTGGATTTATGAAGCGCTTATCTCGGCCGATGATGGTCAACTGCTTAGATTACGTGCCCGGGATGTCGATGGCAATGAAGGCGAAATTCCTGTCACTGACCAGACAATTACTATCTCGCCTACTACCCTGTCAGAAGAAAGTATAGAAGGAGCAACTATTGACGCTGAAACCATTGAATCACCAGCCGGCACCTTTCAAACTGACCATGTTCAGTATATGGCCGTTGATACTGATGGCGCAATTGACTGGTGGATCAGTGATGAAGTTCCGGGCGGCGTTGTCAAATATCAGTTGACCGATAAAGATGATGAGATAGTCTGGACAAATATATTGATAGAAAAAGGGTCAGATGCAACAACAATATTGAATTCATTTTAGTATATTGGTTTTCACTAATTGGATTATTATTCTGCTTAAGAACTCGTGTGACTATTGATAAAAGCCTTGAGTTAAGTTCAAAATCAGGAATATAAAACCGAGAGGACAATATCAATCTGAACCTGACTTAAGGCGGTGCCAGGGCAACGACATAACTCATAGGCACCAGAAAATTATCCTGAAGCTATGAACTCCATCTCCCGGCAGGACTGGGAGAAATTATTCACCTTCATTGTGACCGGATTGAAACCACTGACCGGTTCGGCGACGGAATTTTGATGACGCATTTTGAGGATGGATTGGTGGTGAGGGTGTTGAAATCGATGAGGGAAGAAATA
>CAYYMT010000148.1:0-8076 GCA_964472715.1 uncultured bacterium
AGCCGTAAATCCTATCAGGATATATTCAATTCAGTGGGTGAAGCAATTTATATTCAGGATAAAGAGGGCGCTTTTATCGATGTCAATAAAGGCGCTGAGGAAATGTACGGCATGAGCCGCGAGGAACTGATCGGGCTGAATCCTGAAAAAGTAGCTGCTGAAGGATATAATAATCTCGCAGAAATCAAAAAATTATCTGAAAGAACCTTTAGAACCGGAGAAACCTCACAGTTTGAATTTTGGGCCAAAAAGAAAACCGGTGAAATATTTCCCAAAGATGTGATTTGCAACAAGGGTAAATATTTTGGCAAGGATGTGCTGATCACCACCGCCCGTGACATTTCCGCCCGTAAAAAAATGGAGGAGGAACTTAAAAATAGTGAAGATAAATACCGCCGCCTGATCGAAAATACCGGCGAAGGCATTACTATCGTTGATGACGAGGAAACAATACTGTTTGCCAATCCTGCTGCGGAAGAAATGTTCGGCATAGAACAAGAGACCTTGGTCGGGCGCAATCTTAAAGAATTTATGGATGATGAAAATGCGGATTTTATTAGATCGGAAACCCAAAGGCGCAAAGATGGCGACGGCAGTGACTACCATGTTACCATTATCCGGCCGGACAAGTCCGAACGCCTGATCCATGTGACCGCGACACCCTATTTTGATGATAATAAAAAATTCATTGGCTCCTACGGTATTATGCGTGATAATACAGAGCGGTGGTTGGCCGAAGAAAAACTTCGCACCAGCGAGCAGCAATTCCGCACCCTGGTTTCTAATATACCGGGGATTGCCTACCGTTGTAAGAATGATGAGAACTGGACAATGGTTTATTTCAGTGAAGAAGCGCTCCAGATCACCGGTTATGACAATACGGATTTTATCAATAATAATAGGATTGCTTATAATGATATAATTCATCCCGATGACCGGGAACATGTCCGTATTCGCGTCCAAAAAGCAATTGAGAGCAGGCAAACCTATACCATGGAATACCGTATTATTCATAAGGACGGCAGTATTCACTGGGTCTATGAAAAAGGACAAGGAATATTTGATGAAGGGAAATTGGTCTATCTGGATGGTGTGATCATTGACATTGATGACCGCAAACGGATTGAAAAAGAACGGCAGCAGTTGGAAGTCCAGCTAAGACGATCGCAAAAAATGGAAACCATCGGCACCCTGGCCGGCGGCGTTGCCCATGATTTCAATAATATTCTGACGCCCATCATGGGATATGCTGACATGGCGCTGACAAAATTACCCAAATCAAACCCTGTTTACGAGGAAATAGAATATATATTATCGGCTTCTCAAAGGGCCCGGGAACTGGTGCGCCAGATACTGACGTTTAGCCGGCAGCTGGATACGGAGAAACGGCCGGTTAAATTACAAAAAATTGTCAGTGAAGCCGTAAAACTTCTGCGGCCGACACTCCCCGCTACGATTTCCATGGACCTGACGGTTGATGATGACGGATATATTATGGCGGACCCGGCCCAGCTTCACCAGGTGATCATGAACCTGTGTACCAATAGTTTTCACGCCATGGAAGAAACCGGCGGTACATTGAAAATTAATTTATCCAGGGCCAGTATAACCCCGGAAATATCGCGCAACTATCCCAAATTATCCCAGGGGCAATACCTGAATTTGATGATTCAGGATTCCGGCACCGGTATTGATACCAAGACCATGGAGCGCATTTTCGAGCCCTTTTTTACCACTAAGCCTGTTGATAAAGGCACGGGAATGGGACTGTCGGTGGTACACGGTATTATCCAAAATCATAATGGAGAGATAGTTGTCAGCAGTAAGATAGGCCAGGGAGCCACTTTTCAGATTTTCCTGCCGGTAGAAAAAAATCCACCTGCGGAAGAAAAAGAGACCAAAAAAGAAACAATTCCCGGCAATGAGTCAATTGTGATCGTTGATGACGAAACCTCTATTACCAAGATGACCAACAAAATACTGTCACATTTAGGATACCGTGTGACCTCTTTTAACAGCAGCCGGAAAATTTTGGACCATTTGCTGGAGAACCATCAAAATTATGACTTGTTGCTCAGTGATCTGACCATGCCGGAAATGACCGGTATTGACCTGGCCGGCGAGCTCAGACGGCGAAATATTAAAATTCCCATCGTCATCATGACGGGATACGGCGATCATCTATCCGACACCGTCCGGTATAATTATGGTATTGAAACGGTGATCAGCAAACCGATCATCATTCATGAAATTGCCGAAAAACTGAGAGAGATTCTGGACTAATAGAAGAGCGAAACCAAGCCGTCAATAATTAAATTTGAAAATTCATGAATAATCCAGGTTAGTATTCGAAGGGGTTGGATTCACAGGGTTGCACTTCGCTTTACCCTGCGTTGGGCTGTGATTCTCCGTTGGAGAATTTTTTTGATGCTGCTGATGCTCCTCAGCATTATTCCCGAAGGGAAGACAGTGTTATAATCCCAATTTTTTATCTAATCCCGAAGGGATTAAACAAAAATAACCGTGGGTGTCAACCCACGGAAAAACAAACATTATTAAAACTCTGAAAGAGTTTAACAGTTTAAATTCAAGTATCTTCTACCTCCATCATATAAAGCCACAAATTATAATAAAAAAATCCCACCGCTTAATCAGCAGTAGGATTTTCATTTGAAAACAAGTAAAGACTATGCCGGATAAAATTATTCGGCAGTGTTAGGATAACCACCACCATAATTCTTCCGGGCCACAAACATCCATACAATATGGCCGATAGCAAGGATTATATAAAAAAGCCCCAAAATCATGGTTTGAACCGGTGCTTTTTGTGTACCCTGGATAATGCCAAAAATAGATGCACCTGCAATAAAAAACAGCAATCCCGTATAATAAATAAATACTTTATTCCAGTAACTGCCGGAAAGCCCTTTATATATATTTTTTTTGTATAAGTAACCAAAAATAAGTGATGTAACTGCTATCCCAATATATTGAATAAGCGCCATCAAAATTTTCGACCCCGTTGCTTCCAGTACAGCAAATCCAATATATTGAAATATTGTGAGTACAATAGCCGGAGGAATCAGCGGTTTAAAAATATAGTGCCACATGAAGTGTAGCAACTGACCGATCCAGTTATCCCACATCCGATCATTTTCAATATTGGATGCACAGGATGGACAATATCCTTCTCCGATTACTTCTTTGCCACATTGTTTGCAACGTCCCATTTAAATCTCCTTTCTTTGTTTGATTCCGAAATAATTTAGAATTATAATTAGAAAATTTATAATTATTTTCAAATTAAGGAAGCTAAAAAAGATAAAAGATTTGTCTTCAACCTAATATACTCTGGCAGATATCATTATGATATGTAACGTCAGTTCGATCTAAAAAAGCACTCATTAAAATCAGTTTTACCCCCCCCTTTTTGAGGCTGTCCCGAAAGGTACAATAGTAATTAAAATTTGGGGTTTTTTCATATTTCACTGAACTTATTTACATCAGTTTTACAACCCCCTTGTTGAGGCTGTCCCAAAAAGTAGAATATTTATTAAAATCCGGCCCTATTTCATCTTTCACCGAAGAGGATCCCGAATGATCGGGAAATTGTCCTCTACATTTTGTTAAAATAAGCCTTTTGGGACAGCCTCACACGCACTGGCACCCTGTTGCTTTGCTCAGAACAGATGGATCGAAGTCGTTGCCACGCCCAAACAAGTCCTCCCTAGAAAGGGAGGTGCAGGAGGGTGTAATACTGATAATCGAAGTAAAAATTATTAGATCGAATTCACGTTATGTAAATCTTTTATAAAGATTTATAATTTAAAAAAATCCCGCAAAGAAAACTCTGCGGGATTTTTTCCGGATTTATAATTATCTGTTAACTATTAACTTTTTCGATCAATGTCGAAACAATCTTATCCTGTGGAAGGCGGATCTGTTCCAGAGTATCACGGTCTCTCAGCGTTACTGTTCCATCTTCCAGGGTTTGTGTATCGATGGTAATGCCAAAAGGCGTCCCCGCTTCATCCTGACGTCTGTAACGGCGGCCGATGGAGCCTGTTTTATCATAAAAGGTTGCCATGTGTTTACTGAGGTCCTTATTGATCTTCTCAGCGATTTCCGGCATTCCATCCTTATTGACCAGCGGAAAAACAGCGACCTTGATCGGCGCTACGCGCGGATGCAGTGACAAAACCACACGGTCATTTTCTTCATCTTCCCAGTACGCATCAGTCAGCACCGTCAAAAGCGTCCTGTCCACACCGGCGGAAGTTTCAATACAGACCGGGACAATATGTTCATTTTTTTCCTGATCAAAATAAGTCAGTTTTTTACCGCTGGCATTGATATGCTGCTGCAAGTCAAAGGTCTGACGGTCAGCAATACCTTCCAGTTCCGACCAGCCAAAGAAAAACTTATATTCCACATCTGTACAGGCCTTGGCGTAATGGGCCAGTTCATCTTCTTCGTGTGCTCTCAGACGCAGATTTTTCTCTTTGATACCCAGATCAACATAAAATTGAAAGCGCTCATTGAGCCAGTATTCAAACCATTTTTCATTTTCTTCGGGATTAATAAAAAATTCCATCTCCATCTGTTCAAATTCCCGGGAGCGGAAAATAAAATTTCCCGTGGTGATCTCGTTTCTGAAAGCTTTCCCGATCTGTCCGATACCAAAGGGAATTTTCAGACGGGAAGTGTTTTCCACATTTCCAAAATTAACAAAAATACCCTGGGCGGTTTCCGGTCTCAGATAAATTTCAGAAGCAGAATCTTCGGAAGGACCGTAGTGGGTCTTGAACATCAGGTTGAAATTTTTCGCGTCTGTTAAATTGTTGCCGCCGCAATTGGGGCAGACAATTCCTTCCAGCTGAATGGCTTCTTCATTGCCACAGCGCGGGCAGGTGGAATTTTTATAGGTGGCCGGCTCATCGGCGGTCAAACTATCAAAAACTTTGGTATATTTGGATTTTCCGGTGATCTGGCCGTTTTCCACATTGAATTTCATGATGCATTTGGTGCATTTGAATTTATGGGGCGCTTTGTCTTCACGAAAGCGGGTTTTGCAATCTTTACAATCAACCAGCGGATCATGGAAATTTTCAACATGTCCGGAAGCCTGCCAGACTTTCGGATGCATCAAAATACCGGCATCCATACCCACGACATTAGCGCGGCTGGTGACCATCTGGCGCCACCAGAAATTTTTAATATTGCGCTTCAGTTCCACACCCAGGGGGCCGTAATCCCAGCAGCTGTTCATACCGCCGTAGATTTCACTGGACTGAAAAATGAATCCTCTCCGTTTACAGAGGGACATTATTTTATCCATTGGGTCTTGTTTTTGCTTTTTTGCCATTAAACTATTCCTTCTATTTTAATTCTTCGATGTCTTCTTCGGTAAATTTGGATTTGCAGTTGGAGCAGATAATCTGTGTACCCATGCGCTGGGTCTCTTTCTGTTCCAGGAAGGGAAATTCACATTTTGGACAGGCCACTTCCAGCGGTTTATTCCAGGTGGCATACTTACATTCGGGATAATTGCTGCAGCCATAAAAGGTCTTGCCTTTGCGGGTTCGTTTTTCAACGATCTTGCCATCGCAATCCTCTTCCGGGCAATCAATGCCGATATCATAGGGCAGGGTGGATTTACAATCGGGATATTTGCTGCAGGCCCAGAATTTTCCGTAGCGTCCTTCTTTGAGATTCATGTCAGCGCCGCACTTCGGGCAGGTTTTCTTCTTCACCGGCAGTTCTTCCGGGTCAAAGAGAGGTTTGGTAAATTTACAATCGGGAAAAGCCGAGCAGGCGTAAAAACGGCCGTTCCGGCTCCATTTGATCACCAGTTTGGAACCGCATTTGTCACAGGTTTCATTGGTTTCTTCCTGAAGGGATTCCTTGATCTCCCTGCGTTTTTCTTCCAGTTTTGTCAGGGACTTTTCAAAGGGTTCATAAAATTCTTCCATCACCTCCTGCCAGTCCTTTTTGTTGGACTCCACCTCATCCAGTTCCTCTTCCATTTTTCCGGTGAATTCCACATTAAAAATTTCCGGCATACCGCTGACGAGAATTTTGTTGACGGTTTTCCCCAAATCCGTGGGTTTTAGTTTTCCCACTTCTTTTTCGATATATTTTCTTTGCGTAATGGTTGAGATAATTGTCGCGTAGGTACTGGGCCGACCGATTCCCAGGGCATCCAGTTCCTTGACCAGTGTTCCGTCCGTAAACCGGGCCGGCGGATTGGTAAATTTCTGTTCCGTTTCTAATTTTTGCAGATTCAGGTCATCATTTTCCGCGATCTTCGCCGGGATGGGATCTTTAGAGGTGTCTTTGCCGCCCCAAACCCGTAAATAACCATCAAAAACCAGGACTTTGCCTTTGGCGCGAAAAATATAATCGGCAGCAGTAATATCCAGGGTTTTGTTCTTATATTGCGCCGGGGTCATTTGGCTGGCGGCGAATTTATTCCAGATCAATTTATAGACATTGTATTGTTCGCGATTGAGAAATTGTTTGATCTTTTCAGGGTTCAGATCGAAACGGGTGGGACGAATACATTCGTGGGCATCCTGCACATTTTTCTTTTTGGACTTGAAAAACCGCGGATTTTTGGGAATATATTCATCGCCATATTCTTTCTGAATGTGATCCCGGATCGCCACAGCCGCGTCCTTGGAAATTCGCATGGAATCGGTACGCATGTAGGTGATCAGACCGGTGGGCTCGCCATTGATTTCCACCCCTTCATACAATTGCTGGGCAATATACATGCTCTTTTTGGGGGGATAATTATTACGACTGGTGGCCACCTGCTGAAAAGTACTGGTGGTAAAAGGCGGCGTTGGTGAACTTTTAGTGGTCTTTTCCTTCAGTTCCTTAACCGTATAGGTTGCCTCTTTTAATGCTTCCAGATGGTCGTCGGCTTCCTCTTTATTGGCAATTTTCAGTGCTTTGTTTTTATATTTGACGGCCTGGGCGCGGAATTCTTCCTTAGATTCGGTTTTCAGATCAGCAAACAAATGCCAGTATTCTTCCGGCATAAAGGCTTCGATTTCCGCTTCCCGCTCGCAGATGATCCGCAGGGCCACCGACTGAACACGGCCGGCGCTCAATCCACTGTACAAGGTCTTCCACAAAAAGGGCGATACCTTGTATCCCACAATTCGATCGAGAATACGTCGCGCCTGCTGGGCATTCACCAGGTTGTAGTCAATTGTCCGCGGATGCTTGATGCCGTATTCCACACCCCGCCTGGTAATTTCGTTGAATAAAACCCGTTTGATCCTGCTATCATCAACTTTTATTGTATTGGCGATATGCCAGGCAATGGCTTCACCTTCACGATCCGGGTCAGGCGCCAGGTAAACGGTTTCCGCATCTTTGGCGGCTTTTTTCAGGTTGGAAATGATCTTGGTTTTCCCCCGCACAGTCACATACTTGGGCTTAAAGTTTTTTTCCAGATCAATTCCCAGTTCTTTCGTCGGCAGGTCCTTGATATGCCCCACTGACGCCAGCACCTGAAAATCCTTGCCCAGATACTTTTTTATTGTTTTCGCTTTTGACGGTGATTCCACTATCAAAACATTCTTAGCCATATTTTCACCATTTTCTCAAAATTCATTTAAAAATTAGTTTAAAACTTAACCCGTACAATAATAATTGAAAACAGGAAAAACAATATTTTTTATTTAAAAGTGTAAAATAGGGCATGTTTTCCAATAGATTGATGATTAAATATTCTAGTCTCTTTGATATTTATTGGCCCTATTTATTTACAAACCTGTTAAGATATGACAATAATTTAAAATTAGTACTACTCTTCTTAACAGATTATTCAATTGTATTTATTTCATTTAATCAACATAATAATTGTTTTAATAAAATTCGTTGATATTAAGAAGGAAATAAAATAGATTACTTTTGCACTGTTAATTTGGAATTGCTTAGATGAAAATTAAACAAGCGGAAATATTAAATTTAACAAAAACGTAATTTTTATTACATTTACCCGTAATGTATATTACGGTTGTTTATTGGCATAATATCAGGTTGGCGACGAGAAACTGGCTC
>CAYYMT010000149.1:0-7932 GCA_964472715.1 uncultured bacterium
TGGCCCTTTTTGAAGATTCCGTAATCAGGATAATCCTGCCATTTGCCCTCATTCTTCCGGGATGTCCACTCTTCCGACCAGGCTTCAAATTCAACCACTTTCGCGCCATTCAACCAGTATTCCACATGACCTTTGTCAAAAACAATTTTGCTGGTGTTCCATTCGCCCTGGGGATTCAACTGTTTTTTGTTATTGGGCGCGTACATCGCGTAATCTGCGCCGGCTTTTTGCCAGTCTTCCAAAGGCTGGGGAAAGCCTTCATCATCAATTAACTGGTACTCCGGCCCGGTGAGATAGGGCGCATTGTATTTTTCATCTTCGATGACATGATAAAAAATGCCGGAATTGCCGCCTTCGGATATTTTCCATTCCAGTTTCAGAATAAAATTTTCGAATTGCTGATCAGTGATGATATCACCGCCGATGTCGCCGCCGAGCCCTTTGCAGTGGAGCAGGCCATCTGCCACAACCCAGCCATTGCCGGCGCTGTCATCCAGGTACCCATGCCATCCGTCGGTTGACTGACCGTCAAAAAGCAATTGCCAGCCGTCATTTTTTTCTTTGGTGGTTAACGTATTATTCTCATTAGTACCGCAGGTTGAGAGCATTAACACGGTAATAATTGCTAAAACAAATAAATTCTTCATTTTATCACCTCTTTAATTAATTTTTTTCATTTTTACCGGGTCCCATTGAACCACTTTTTTGCTGTAATAGGACTCATGACAGGCCAGAGCCGGGGCCGCGGCGCGATAGCCAAAGACGGCATCTTCCACCAACTCCGTTCCATTGCGAATGCCATCGAAAAAGTAACCAAAATGGTCGTAATGGCAGCCTTTGTAGCCGACTTCCGCCTGGTATACGATTTCCTCGGGGCCGAGAATTCTTTTACGGTCATTGAGAACTTTTTTGAATTCTGACGGGTCGGTATTGGGATCGACACCGGACAGGGATTTATTACGCCGTAAAACGACACTATTGGGTTGGATTTCCATATAGCCTTCGCTGCCCACCATGCGCATGACATAAAAATAACTGCCGCGGGTGCCGTCAACAAAATTACAGCGCAGGGAGAGATTGAAACCGGGATGGGTTTTGGTCACCGGATAATCAAAAGTGCCGACTAAAACATCCGGCACTTCACGGCCGTCATTCCAATAGCGAATGCCACCGGTGGAATATATCTGGTTCGGGCCATAGGAATCAGTGACAAAATGCAGCCCGGAAATGATATGTACAAAGAGATCCCCGTTCATGCCGGTACCGTAGTCTTTATATTTACGCCAGCGAAAAAATCTTTCAGGGTCAAATTCATACTTCTTTTTATCCTTCAGGAAAGTTTCCCAACTAATAGTTTTCGGTGAGGCGTCGTCGGGAATCGGATAGTTCCAGGCTCCTTCGGCGGTTCTGCGGGACCAGACTCCTTCGGCATAATTCAATTTTCCAATAGCCCCCTGATTGAGCAATTTTTTGGCTTTTTCATATCCCAGTGACGATAATAACTGGCTGCCGACACAAAAAACCTTGCCGGACTTTTTTTGGGCTTTCAGGACATCGGGGCCTTCTTCCAGGGAATGCACCATGGGCTTTTCACAGTAAACATGCTTGCCTTTGTTCAAAGCCTCGACACTGATCTGCTTGTGCCAGTGGTCATGTGTCGCAATGATCACCACATCCACATCATCACGCTCCAGAATCTCACGATAATCCCGGGTGGTGACAATATCATCGCCGTATTTTTCTTTGACATTATCCAGCCGGGTTTGATAAAGATCGGCTGCCGCCACCAGTTCCGTGTTCGAATGGGAAAGCGCGGTATTCAGGTCTGATCTTCCCATGCTGCCGGCGCCGATGAGAGCTATTTGCAGGTTGTCATTGGCGGAATTTTTGTCTTTTCTGCCCATGAAACTTGCCGGTGTTTCATTTCCCCGCGCCGCCAGAATAGCCGGCGCACCGGCCAGAGCTGATCCTGCCAGGCCCAGTTTTTTGATGAAATCTCTTCTGTCTTGTTTATTTTTCATAGTCCCTCCTTATAGGTAATGGTATTGCTGTGCAATTATTATAATCAATATCATGAAAATAATTAACTTTTGCTAACTTACATGTTGCCAGAGTAATGATGGGTGTAATAAATGGGGTAACGTGTGGAAAAAATGCAAATTTTGTGTAATTATTCAATTCTTATTTGTTAGACAGATAGTTGGTGGCCAGTTTCCATTGGGTGACATTGACATAAACAGATATCAGATTTCAGGTCATCGATATTAGTGATAATTTTACATTGTATGCAATTTTTTATAGGTTGGAAACAGATCAAGATGAATTGTAAATCTTAAATAAGCGAAAGGAAGTATTATGCGACATAATTCAAAAGTTTTAACAGCATTAACATCCTTTTTGACTATTGCACTGTTATTAACAACAACTGCTTTCAGCCAGGAAGGCGATCCGGAAGCACTGGAAGTTCTGGAAAAATGGAAAGAAAATTATGAAGAGTCCATTGAAGGCATTGATGATTATGTAATGGAAAAAGAAGATCATATCATATACTATAAAAAAGCTTATGATAATGGACGTCCCTACTTTAAAAGCCGTATCAAAAATAAAAACACTCAGGAAACAAAATCAGCACCAGGCATCACTGATGCGGATCTGTTTTCGGAGTTATATAGTGATGTGAAAGAAAAGGCCGTTTATAAAGGGACTGATGAGATTGACGGACATAAGGTGCATGTTCTTTATATCGAAGAGTTGAGGGGTATTCTTGATGATGAAAATCCTCAAACCTACAAAGATGTCTATTTGCGTATTGATCCGGAAAAATGGGTTCTCAGAGAAGCCCAATCCAGGGGAGATTTTGAATACCAGGGTGAAACCCGTCAGGTTGACCAGGTCATGCAGAACCGGGAATTCCGTAATTTTAAGGGCATGCAGATTCCTTATGAAACAGTCACGATCATCAGGGGACTGGCTCTCACCGAAGAAGAACGCAAAGAGGCCAGGGAAACCCTGGATAAAATAGATCAAAAAATGGAAAATATGCCGGAATCCCAACGAAAAATGGCGGAACAAATGATGGGCAGTAAAGTGGAAAAATACCGGAATATGCTGGAGAAGGATACCTTTGAAAAAGTATCCAGGGTGCAAGAAGTTAGAGTTAATACCGGTCTGGAATTTGATGAATAAAGAGCTGTTCGAAAAGATTTTGTGAAATCGAAATACAGCCAATTGTTTAGGTTATGTTTTTATTAGAAGGAATTCAGAATTAAGTTAGAAGCGGACTAGTCCTTTCTTCTATGTAATTTTGTAGTTCGATCTATGAATATTTTCGCATTTACATTCGTATCACAACCCCCTTGTTCCCCCTTTAACTAAGGGGGACACGCTTTTAGCAACTATTTGGCTGTCCGGCTATTGACGGAACATAGTGTATGATGAACCTGCAAACTTTTTCTTTATTGCCGGGGAGTTTTTATTACAAAAGTTTTGTTGTTAAACTCTTTCAGAGTTTAATGAGGTGGTTTGTTGTGTCTATGGGTTGGCACCCATCATTATGTTTGTCTGGTCACTTTGGGATGTAGACCGGATACTATTTGAGGTGAAAATAGTCATTCAATAAAATCCTGGAAGGATTTCTCATATTCTGTATCATAGAGAATTTCATATTCTTTGGCAAAGGCATCATAGCATTTTTTCGCCAGGCTGTGGTTTCCCAGGCTTATTTGGGAGTTGATCTGTATCGCCAGGGCTGTTTCATTGAGGCTGTCAAATTTTTTGATTTGTGTGGCCAGATCATAAGCTGTTTCCGGCTGCTTTCGGATGTTATTTTGCTGAAAAAATTGCTGTAAATAATCATCCAGCCGGCGCATCAGTTCCAGGCGGTATTCATCGAGCCAATCACACTCAATATCGGGTAATAAAGTCCCACGGGACAGCAGGGAGATCAATTTGCTGGGATGGTATTTTTTGTCTGACGAGAGAATTTTCAGAACTTCATTGTAATCGATGAACACTGAATCTCCAATTTTCATTAGCCATTGTTTATTATTGTAAAGAAGTTCCAATCCATCAATCTCCTTGATAAAAGCGCGTAATTTACCAAAATAAGTACTGCGGTTATTTTTAGCCTGGGCAGGGGAGAAGCCGGGCCATAAAATATCGGTCAATTTTTTGGTTGTCATGCCACTGTTTCTGATGCTATGTATCAGCAGCAGAACAAAAATCTGTTTCATTTTAGGGGATAATTTTTCCTCTAGGTTTTCGCTTTGCGCGGCAATAATTTTTAGGTTTCCGAAAAAATAGATGGCGTTTTCCTGCTTTCTCTTGTTGGTGGACAATAATGCTTTGAGAGGCATTTTTCGTAATATAATGATTACCGACAGTAAGAGAACAACCCAGATCGCATAGATCACTTTTCTGACGGGAAAAGGGTTGGATTCCAAAGGCTGATGATATAGTTTCTGAATCTCAATGGAATTAAGAGCACGGTCCCACAATTTCAAATCGTCCATATAACCGCTGTAATATTCTTCCCAAAGATTGGTGCCGATCATTACGGATTTATCGGATTGGTTGATATTGGAAGCAGCCACTTCACCGGCCAATTCACCGTTTTTATAAAATTTCACCACATCATTTTCTTTAACTACCATGGCAATATGCTGCCACCGGCAGGAATCGATTTTAATTTCCGGCAGAAAATGGTCTTTGATATCAGCAGTGGTAAAACAGGGGCTTTGCAAATGTATTTTAAAGGAAAAATCCAGTCCCTTGCCAACGAAAGCGTGGCTTCCGGACACCCGGTCGGGTTTTATCCAGACAGCCAGGGTCATTTCCTGCTGATTGCCAAAATCAATTGTTTTGTCGCAGTCAATATAACTGGTCTTGCCGGAGAATTTTGCTACTTTGCCCCGTTCCGGATCATTAACCAACTGGACATTATGGATCAGCAGTTTATCATTATTTTCATGAAGCCGGTTCGCGATCTCATTGTCAAAGGAAAAATCGGCGATCATTTTTTCCCGAAGGTCCATGAGGTAGGCGCGGAAATGCCGTTCTTTGTGAAAAGTGCTTTCGATGAAATAGACAATATCCGGTGAAAATTTGAATCCCTCTTTTACCGGGCTGAGATGGACACGGGTGAATTGGTGGATGGGCAGTGTAAATTTCCCTGAAGTCACCAGACCGGGAAGTTCCAGCCATTCCACATTGTCCAAAGGCTTTCCATTGTAAGTTACATCACCGTAGAGACGGGGATAATAGTTGATCTTGTCAGCCACATCTACCAATTTCACGTATTCCGCGCTGTCCTTTGCCAGAAGAATATTGGGCGGCCGGCCGGTCCTGTGCCAGTAGTTGAAAACCGGTTTTTCAAAATCACTGATCGTCGAAAAGGTATCCAGGGCGGTCAACTGCATCTGATCTCTTAAATTTTCATAAGTAAAAATTGGGAAATTTTCATCACCGGGTTTCAGGATCAGTATATTCTTACCTGCCCTGATTTGTGAATTGATTGTGGCATTGGGATCACTGATTATTTTATTCTGTAATCCGTGATGCGCAAGCAATGAATCCGGAATCTCTGTTCCGGATAATTTATGGTCCAAAAATAAAGGGAAAACCTGGTTGGATGGCCGGTTATTGTTGATTATCTCTGTCAGTTGATCAACAAGTTCAGATTTATAGTAATTTGAGTCTGCAGGATAGATTGGGAAAACCATTTGGTTGACCCTGAGATTATCATGATAGTCTGCCGGAAAAGCCGGTTTCAGAAAAATTACAAAAACAGAAAGAATGACTAAAATTTTCTTTTTCATGCAGAAAATATATTATTTCTACCGGTTAAAGCACAGGTATTTTTTATTTGGCCGGTAAGCTTTTCAATTTTGGGTAATTCTGATGAATGTTTGGATAATGACAGTCTGATTTTGAGCGGGTAAAAGAATAAAAAAGCATCAGAAATAAAAAAATCCCTTCAAAAAATTGAAGGGATTTCTATAGAGTCCTTTGATACTATTTGATCAGTACCATTTTTTTGACAATTTGATTATCATCTGTCTGCAATTTATAAAAATAAATGCCGCTGTTCAGGCCTGTAGCGTCAAAATTGTAAGAATAAAGACCTGCGGTCAGTTTGCTGTTAACAATTTCATCCACCTTTTGACCTAATCCGTTAAAAACAGTTAATTTCACATTGGATTTGACCGGTAAAGTAAAACTGATGGTTGTGGCCGGATTAAAAGGATTTGGATAATTTTGGCTCAACATAATTTTTTCAGGTACTTTCGTGCCATGATCAATGGAGGTAGCATCACTGTAATTAACAATTATTTTATGAGCATAATGGATTATTTCATCAGCGCCATTATTATAGGGTAACCATAAAGAAGCTTCGGAATCTTCCCAGGTGTCATCATCCCAGGATTCATAGCATTCGGCCTGATAACAATTATTGTTATTATCATAGGTATAAATCTCTTTCAGATAGGTTACATTTCCATCATATGTCTCGGCTTCAACCAACTCTGTCAGGTTTCCTCTGGCATCATAGGTATAGTTATAACTGGTTACCCATGTACTTTGCCAGTCACCGGTATCTTCATTATAGATCTCTTCAGTTTCTGTCAAAACACCACCATTGTCTGCATAGGTGTAAAGAATCCGGAAATAAGAAATCCAGGCGTCACCTGCAAATAGTTCAATAAGGGTAGTAATTACATTATTGTTGCTGTCATAGGTCATGGTTTCTCGCATACCACTTTGTAATGCGCCGGTTTCATCGAAACTCTCCATCAATACTGTCAACTCATTACCATATTCGTCATATGTCCAGGACATCATTTCCTGGGTCAACCATGATTCATCTTCATACACAAAAAAAATAACTTGCAGCAAATTACCATCATTGTCGTAAGTGGCAGATGATTTATAATCTTCATACCAATCGCTGCCATCCCAAACCAGTTCGGAAATTTCAACTAATTTGCCATCTTCCCAGGTGTATATGTCTTTCCAGTATTTTTCCCAGGCGCCGTCATAAAATTCTTCATATATTTCGGTCTCTATCCGACCTGTATTGTCATAAGTGTATGTATACCGTTCTTCATTTATCCAGGTGCCGTCTTCTTCATACTGGTAGATTTCCGTTAATATATTTCCATTATTGTCATAGGTGTACAGCGCCTTGTACGACACATCCTGTTCTCCGGAAATAAATGTCTCAAATAAATCTTCAATTACCATCCCCGCTTCATTATATGTAAAAGTGTTCACAGCGGACTCATCATATAAATATTCCAACTCCACTGTGAGTGGATAAACGGTGCTGTTGATTTTGGAAAGAAAAATTGGTCCACTGTTTTTTAAAATCCGGGCATTAATTCTTTCACGCAATAGGGCAGTATCCTCTAAAGATTTTTTTGAATGACCATTTAAGCGGTTATTCTTGAAAACCCTTAAAAAATCATTGCCCAAATTCTGTTTGTAAATTGCTCTTTGAAAATCATTTCTGCCATTTCGCTTTTCCATTTTTCCGGCAGCACCGGCATAGGCCATCAGAAAAATTAATAAAACCAGTAACAGTTTTTTCATCTCATTTCTCCTCTTTTAATTGATGTGCTATCAATTGGGTTAAATATTTTTGATTTTTAAAGTTACTGCTTTTTTTGATCGTTGTCATTTTAAAACTCAATTATTTTTAATTTTAGTTCACTATTCAATAAAAATATATGAAATGGCTGAAAAAGGAGAAGGGGGGTGTGTATTTTATCGCTTGTTTCAATTCCATTACTGGTGTGATTTATAGAGATCGGGTTATATTCCATCTCTAAAAGTTCCTTTGGTTTCAATTCCATTACTGGTGTGATTTATAGATCTTTTCGGCGTATTCCCGGGCGGTGGCGGCGCCAGTTTCAATTCCATTACTGGTGTGAT
>CAYYMT010000150.1:0-7920 GCA_964472715.1 uncultured bacterium
ACAGATAAAAAAACTCCGGCAATCACCGGAGTTCATTTTAAGTTAGTTATATGGTGTTTATTTCCTTTACTTTTTATCTGTCGTTACGGCAACACCGATTTCAAAATCCAAAAAATCGTAGGCGGTTCCCTGCAATATTTCCAGTGCCTTATAAAAGGCATCTTTTTCAGCCGGTTTATTCCAGGTGGCATTTTTCCAGTCAGGAACAGACGTATCAACATCCTCAGCGTATTTGACTGATGTCAGCAGTAGACCGCAGGCCGGACCACAGATCTGTACATTGCCCAAAATTTTGATTGCCAATTTATCATTTATTTGTTTCTTTGCACTGAAAACCAGCGGTCTGCTTTCTGTGATTGACTCTAAAATATCACCATCAAATGTTTCCTCGGAAGTGGTGATTTCAAAGTCTTTTCGTTCTAAATGATTGATTGCATCGACATAGACATCGGCTGGTGGAACAGCTGTTTGTTTTAGGACAATGCGATTGGCGCCTTCAGGTATTCTGTTTTCAATTCCCCAGGTTTTAGTTTGACTATAAACTTGAGATACAAATAGTGAAATTAATAATGCTAAAACCATTATTTTTAAATACTTAGTAGTAATACATGTTCTTGACTTCATAAGTAACCTCCATTGTTAAATTTGTTCACATATTGAAATATCAAAATTTGAAAGATTTAATATTATATTTATCTAGGCATATGTTTACAGTATACAATTTTCTTTAGGTTTTGTCAAATTGATGATGGTATTAAATTTTTAATTTTTTGGAAATTGCGACTGTGAAAAGCATATCAGTTTGATGTGTGTAAAATCTGGTTTGTTTGCCTAATGAAATGTCAATAAGAGATAAAAATGATATTTGATATTCCGGAATGTCACTGTTAGGTTTAAAATAATAGATTAAATTTTTGAAAGCTTATGAAACCCTAATAGAAAAAAGGAGTGTTATGCCTGAATTACCAGACTTAGAGAATTTTAAAACCTATTTTAGTAAAACCAGTATGAATAAAAACATTGAAAATATCACCAGTGAATCTCCGGAATTAATACAAAACCAAAGCCTGAAGGAATTTCGGGAAAAACTGGTTGGGCACCAATTTTCTGATGTTCGACGGCGAGGAAAATTTTTGATAATAGAGATCACCAAACTGGATGAAACACTATTATTACATTTTGCTATGACCGGGGGATTGCATTATGTCCGGCAGGGAGAACCCAAAGCGGATGGTGATCGTCATACCCGGTTGTCTTTCCAGTTTGAAAACGGTTTTGAACTTAGATGGTTAAATATGCGGAAACTGGGCAAAGTTTATCTCACCAGGGAGCCAAACAAAATTGAGCTTATCAATGAGATGGGACCTGAACCTCTGGAGTTGAACTTTAATGAATTTAAAAACTTGCTGGATGATCATTCCAACAAAATGCTTAAATCATTTTTAATGGATCAGAGTAATATTGCCGGAATCGGAAATGTTTATTCCGATGAAATTTTGTACAATGCTCGTCTTCATCCCCGAAAAAGGATCGCGGAATTAACCGATGAGGAACGAAAAGACCTGTTTGCAAAAATGCAGACTGTTCTTGAAGAAGCCTGTGAAATAATGAAAAACAGTGATGAATTCTCAAAAGATAAATGGCTTATCCCTCACCGTAATCAAGATATGCAATGCCCCGCTTACAAGTCTCATGATTTGAAAAGTGAAAAGGTAAGCGGCCGGACAGCAATCTTTTGTCCGGAATGTCAAGCCGATTAGCATCCTCATGATCATTTTTTATTGGATATTTATTATTAATATGAACTACCATCCCGGCGCCAGAACGAATCCAAAATGAGCCCCTTTATCGGGTCTTTGAAAAGGATAGACATAATAAAACTGCGCCACTATATATCCGAATAAATTAAAACGGGCGCCTACACCGGTACTGAAAACAGGCACTCGTTTTTGAGTATCGGTAGCCCATTCAAAACTGGGACTGTTTTCAGAAGTCCAGGCCATACCGCCGTCAAAAAAGGCTAATAGTTCGGTGGGTAAATATCTAAAATTAATCAATCCGTATTGATCCGTCCCAAACAGAGGCAATCGAACTTCCGCATTAAAGATACCAACTTTGGATCCCATTAATCGGGAAAAAGCCGGACATTCATCAAGCTGCCCGGCATTTCTGCATTCCTGACGTTCAAAACTGCCTGGATTGTATCCCCGGACCCAGCTTTTATAGCCTACCTGCAGAGGCGATAACACGTCGCTGTCAGCATTCCCAAAATAACGACCATAATGTAAAATTCTGAATGCTGTGGTAACAGGTTCCAGTAGAAAATAGTGACGATAATCCCCAAGAACAGATAAATATTTAATAGTTCCTGCTGTTCCTCCCAATTCAAAACGGTAACGTCTGCCTTTTACCGGAGAAGTAAATCCGGAGAATGACCAGTCGCCGACAGTGGCTATGGAAGAATTATACAAATAGTTTGCGGATGGCGCCGGAATATCTTTTGTGCTCCGGTCAATGGTTCGGCCATCAAGAGTGGATTTGATAATTTTAACTTCCCGGTCATACCCGATTCTTGTCACCCCGGCGGACAACTCTATTCTTCGATTGCGATTGAAAGGAAATTCCAAAAGGCCCCGTCCGCGGTCATAATAAGTATATTGCCGATATCTACGATAAATCCGGCCTGGCATTTGTTGATTATCAACAGTGATTGTGTCCAGTGTAGAGGTTGAATTTCCGGTAGGATAAGCAATATGGCCAAGATCAACGCCCCAGTTCAATCTGTGGTCTCTGTTTCTGTACATCACCTCACCGCCCAGGGTTTTCAGATTCCCCTGCCCCCGGATGTTGGTCATTAAAACATGGTTGCCCAATATATCGCTGAAATACAGGTTCACACTGCCGCCAATGCCGACACCATATTTATCTACAGTTCCACCCACCATAGTCCGGCCTGCATAAAATAATTTAAGTTGGGGATGATAATCATAATATTCCAGCGAATCTGTAAATAGGATTTCTCTTTCTGAATCAGTCAGATAATTTTGCACTATACCTTTATCGCTCTCCTCTACAGGTGGCAGGGCTCCTTTATTCAGAATCACCTGAGATGAGCTATTCTTTATCAATTCGCCACTGTTTTTACTAAGATTGATTCCCCGAATAAGATAATTGTGATCAGCAAAAACAGTCATTACCAGTTGATCCGATTGGTCAGCAAGTGACAGAGCCGATGAATTTTCTGTCAAACCGCTTATTCCGGTGGCCACATCTGTGATTTTATAAAATTGCTGATCGGCTAAATGATAGCGGTAAATATTGCTGAATCCATCAGGGCTGGCAATAAAATATATATTTTCACCATTGGCATCATATTGAGGGTTAATATGTTTGGTTTTGGGAGCCATGGAAATAATATTTTCCTCCCCGGTATTAATATTCATAACCGCAATATTGAATTCAGAAAAGTTCAGATTCCCGGGATCAGTACCGGTTTTCTTATCGGTGGCATAGGCTATATGATTTCCATCGGGATGCCAGGCCGGTTGAATTTCCGCGTATTTATCATCGGTTAGTTTTGTCGTCTGACCGGTCTCAACATCCAGCAAATATAAATTCCCAATTCCTCCCGAAGTACCAAAAAAGGCCAAATTTTCACCTTCCGGTGACCAGTCAAGATGCATGATTCCATTTATACCCGGCACTTTTATTACCCTGGTTATATTATTTTCTTCACGGTCAAAAATGGCAATTTGATTATCCCCTTTTCTGATGACGACAAATGCTATTTTCCGGCTATCCGGCGACCAGGTTCCCGATGAATTCATAAACCTGAGATTATCAAAATGAATATCCGTATCAAAACTGGATAATTTCGTTATAATTTTGCCGGAAGCAACATCGGCAAGATAGAGATCAAGTTTAAATATATCTCTCTGAGAAATAAAGATCATATAGTTACCATCAGGACTTATAACCGGAGCCAGATTGGTTTCCCCTTTTTCTTTGAGAATGCTGCGGCCGACTTCTTTTGGCTTTGTTCTGTTTTGTAATTGCGGCCGATAGGTCTCTTTCATTGCTTTCTGCCAGTATTTGGAAAGAGAATCACTTTCGATATGCAGAATATTCCCGGCGCCGGCTTCCCATCCCTTTCTGGCTACTTCCTGAAAGAGCGGTAATACAATTTTATCTCCCCATGTGGCAGAGATATATGCCCATAGAGCATGGCCGTAGCGATAGGGGAAATAGCGGGCTTTCCGGGTTATTTCCTGAACAGTGGGCACTTTGTCATGCAAAACTGCATCCCGCATCCACATACTGGTGAGCGGACTTTGCCGCCCCTTGGTCAGATATTCCGCCATCCCTTCAATAAGCCACAAGGGTATTTGCCGTGATGCCCGCATCCCCTTATCCAAATTTTTCATAAGATCATAATGAAAAGCATGCACCAGTTCATGTCCCAGAACATGATCATTTTCTTCATAAACGCCGGTCATAGGAATGACCATTCTATTCCGCATACCTTCAGTCACACCTCCGGTACCCTGAGGAATAATGCCACTTATCACATTTGTCTGTTGAAAATCGGGGTGATTAGCATAAATGATTACGGGTTGTGGCTTACTTAATTTATAATTAAATAAATTAATGTATCGGAAATACCACTGTTCCAGCATCACGGCCGCATCTTCCGCTATTGTTTCTTCACCTTCATAATAATAAATATCAAAGTTGGCAGTTTCCAGAACCTGAAAATCAAAATCCTCATACTGAACTTTATTACGACCAAAATATTGACCGCTTATGTGCTCTGGAAAAATAAGAAACAATCCTATCAGAACACAAAGGCTTTTAAAAATAATATTATTTTGTAAATACATTTTATGAATCCTATTTAATTAATCTTTTCAGCATTTATCAATGTATTGCTAATAATGATTTTTTGCAAATCAGCAACCGGTGGGATTGTAAAATGAAAATCTGCTGTCCAATTAACCTGTTCATGGAACATTCTGCCTTAGACCGATAGAAGGATATTCAGACTAAAAAAAAGTCCGTATCATAAAAATGTAATACGGACAGGATATTTCACTATCTGTTTTTAACAGAAAATTATTACGGATTTTATCTTTTTCTGCGTTTTTTCTTTCCCTTGTTCTTTTTCCTTTTTTGGGACTTGCCGGTATTGGCTTCCTGAACCAGGGGACGGCCTTTTTCTTTAATTTTATGGAAGGTCTTCAGGATCATCTCCGCCTCCAGAAAGGGAACAGTGATAAAGGAAAAATTATCAAAGATCGCGATTTCCTGAATTAACTGCGGATCGATCTCCGCTTTTTTCACAATGAAAGTGATCAGGGATTGCCTTGTCATTTTTTGATTTTTACCACGGCCGATAAAGAGTCGGGTTGTTCCTTCATCTTCAACAATATTTCTGGTTTTAGCGGTTCTTTTGTCGGAAATATTTTTGATTTTTTGATAATTCTTGGAATCGATCATCTTCTCGTAATGGGTTTTCAAAAAGGCGCCCAGGATCTCATTGGGGGCGTTTTCAGCGATTAACTGATCGGCCCAGTCCCTGAAATGCTCCGGTAATTCCTCATTAAGCGTGGCTTCAATATCTTTTTGGATTTGGTCTTTTTTGATTTTGATGATCTCGTGAATTTGCGGAACTGTTTCCCGCCGTATTTCACTTTTTGTGAGTCGTTCGATAAAACCGAGCTTTCTGAATTCCGAAGGCGTTACAAAGGTAATGGCTGTGCCTTCATTGCCCGCTCTTCCGGTGCGGCCAATGCGGTGAACATAGGCTTCCGGGTTTTGCGGGATGGAATAATTGATGACATGGCTAATATTTTCAACATCAATTCCACGGGCGGCTACATCTGTCGCAATCAGGATGGAAATGTTGCCCTTGCGAAAGTTCTGCAAAGTTCTTTCGCGCTGAGCCTGGGTAATGTCGCCGTGCATCTTGTCAGCCATATATCCGCGGTCCAGCAATCCGTCGCAAAGGGCATCAACATCCCGGCGGGTGCGGCAGAAGACCAATCCGTAAAAATCCGTTTCAATATCAATGATCCGGCTGAGAGCTTCAAACTTATCGGCCCGCTTGACTTCAAAATAGATTTGGTCTGTCAGGTTTGTGGTCAATTTTGTTTTGGTTTTCAGGTGTTGAAAATCACCCATGTATTTTTCGCCGAGTTTTTTAACTTCCCTGGGCATGGTGGCGGAAAACAATAAGACCCTTTTTTCTTTGGGGGTTTTCTTAAAAATTTCTTTGATATCGTCGATAAAACCCATATTCAGCATTTCATCGGCTTCATCCAGGATGAAAAATCTGACGGCGTTCAGTTTCAGGCTGCCGCGATTCAGGTGATCGATCACCCGTCCCGGTGTTCCGACCACAATCGAAACCCCTTTCTTTAATTTTGATAATTGCAGGCCAATGGATTGGCCGCCGTAGATTGGCGCCACTGACAGAGTTGTCTTATCCTGCAAAGAATTTATCTCTTCACATATTTGTATGACCAGCTCACGGGTTGGCGCTAAAATAATGGCTTGTACGCCTTTATCAGCGGGTGATATTTTATCCAACAGGGGTAAGGCAAAAGCGGCTGTTTTGCCGGTTCCGGTCTGTGCCTGGGCAATAATATCAATATTATTTTCCAGCAGCAGCGGTATGGTTAATTCCTGTATTTCCGTCGGCTCTTCAAAGCCTTTTTTTTCAAGTGCTTTCAGGTTTTTATCTGATAATCCTAATTCTGTAAATTTCTTCATAAGTTCCTTCTAAATTATTAAACATCGTATAATTTACACATTTTTTGAGAAATGTATATAATTTATTTTTTAGAATGGAAATATTGCTAAGTAACTTTCATCCAAAGGAATTAGCATATGAATTTAGTGTACCTTATTTCAATTAACAACTTCACTATGTTGACAGTAATTATTCAAAGACATAGCGTAAGGATAAGGCTGCCTCATCTCCCCAGAATCCGGAATATCCGGAAAAATTAAAGGCCGGTTTCCAATCAACACTAATATTAAAAGGAATTTCCTCAAAATTATACTCTAAGCCAATTATACCGTCGATTCCAATAACTGTATAGTCATTCTCGTCATCTGCCCATCCAACATTTTTTCCTTCCCAGAATCCGATATGTCCGCCAAAGCCATAATACCAATAGAAGTTTTCTAACTCGAGGGCGGGTTGATATTTTTGGTATAATCCGGTTATACTAAATCCACCCCATCGCGAACTAACAAGTCCTTCCAGGGCTGTGTCATGATTTATAAAATGCTTGATAGTCAATCCATTGGATAATCCTCCGCGAATTCCTATGGCGGTATTGTATCCTTGTGCCATGCCCAGAGAGGCTGTTAATATTAATACGAAGATAATTGAAATTATTTTTTTCATAATTAACACTCCATTTTAAGTTATAATTTTTAATAAATCTGCATTTAAAGAACAGCTTCGGGAGAGCCGCTCGCCGTCCCAAACTGTCGTGTGTTATTGTGAAAATATTTAAATGGTCATAACGTGTCCCCCTTTGTTAAGGGGGAACAAGGGGGTTGTGAAACAGGTAGCAATAGGAAAATGTTTTTTCCTGACCCCACATTGCAAACAGGAATCATTTAAAAGTTGTGGAGGTGACTGCGCAATTCTGATAAGCCTGGATAAAATAAGGTTGGAAAGTCCGCTGAAACGGACTGGGTAAGAGGTTTTTTTGATTTTTCACCATGCTGGAGCATGGTGCTAATCTGAAGTATTTATTCAGCATAGATAATTGAGAATAGCACCACAATTTACCTGTCCGGCTTTTGACGGATTGTGGTGGTCAAATAGATAGATATAAAATCCAGTAGGCTTCAGCCTACTTCCCAAATAGAAAATGACAGTATAATAATTAGACCATGAGCACA
>CAYYMT010000151.1:0-7918 GCA_964472715.1 uncultured bacterium
CATACCAGGAGGCATTTTGCCAGTAATAGGTCGAATAAGTGCCGGCAAAGATACACTGATAATTGCGGTCGAGACAGGTTTTGGGGTCATTGAATGCCGGGCCGGTAAACACCATGTGCATGGTTTTTTCATAGCCGCCATGCTCGATATTGAAGACCGGTTTATCAGTATGTTTTGCCATGACCTCACGCATGACACTATAAAGATTGGGGCGCCACTCCTGGATGGAAATAAAATCCACCTTATCCGGATAAGTGTCACAATAGGCATAATCATGAACAGAGACTAAGCGTTGGTGTCCGTCCAGTTTTCGCAACCGATCAATCCGCCCGGTAATGTATCCCATATCATCGCGGCCATAGGCCAGGGCTTCTTTGGAAATGTCCCAAATCAGATTGGGAAAAGCCTGGTAACGTTTTACCACATAATCAAAGTACATATTGTCGGCCCTGGAGCCCGGCTTCGGCCAGTTGACCTTTTTATTCCATACGTATATCATCAGATGCGAGATAATTTCCGCCTCATCCAGATGAGCGATGACCCTGTCCAGATGCTTAAAAAAATCAATATTCAGGGTCGAATAATCCGGGTTTTCATTGCTGCCACCGAAGGGAAAAACAGTTGGTTTTGCGAACAGATATTTGGGGTCCATCTTGCCTTTATCGCCCCAGCCGGCATCATAGGCGTAGACATTCATCACGACCTGGTTGAATGTATTGTCCTTAATGTGCTTCACCATTTGTTTGGTTCGGGGTATGCCCTTGTTGTTTTCCGCGTCCAGTGCATAGAGCCAGTCGCATTCAAAAGCTGTCAGGAAATAGGGCGTTCCATCGGCATAGCTAAATTTCCGTGGATTTTTTTTGCAAATGATTATTGGTCCGTGCTCGTCATTTTTTGTGTTCTTGTTTACGGTAATGGCGCCATGCTTGCCGGCCAGTTCCGGCAGGGATGCATAGGTCCTGTATGTCCATTCCCCTTCCAGGTCCGGGCAAAAGCGTATGGTCCATTCCCGGTCATCATTGTAAAATCCCGGTACGCTCATGACTTTTCCTGAGGAATGGGTAAACTCAGCCCCAAACATTACATCCAGGGGGGCTTTTACTTTTTCCTGAATAGAAAAATCCAGGTCTTGCACCTGCCATTTTTGGGTAGTGTAATTTTTGGCGTTTAGGGTGATTATCGCGATTAACAAAAGGACCAATATTTTTTTCATGATTTTCCCCTCTCAAAAGATTTTGAAGTCTACTGAAGCAGACTATTTTTTCAATATTTCTCTTTTTGAGGCTGTCCCAAAAGGTAGAATCTGTCACTCTGAGGCCCTCGAAGGGTGACTTCGGAGTGACACTCTGTCGTCGAGAACTGTCTACTTCGACAGGCTCAGCATGACAGTAGAGGTGACTTTTGGGACAGCCTCCTATACTCAACCTGGATTATCAAACCTTTCAAAGGTTAAACAGAAGATCGAAAATCAAATAGCCATCCCCTCCACAGGTCAGAAACAGGAACCTTCAGAAGGGTCACTCTTCCGCCAATCGGATCGTGGTAGCCTATTCCTGATTCCTAATAATTCACAATTGCGGACTGGAAGTCCGCGCTCCAGATTAATTCTCAGATTAACACCACAATTTACCTGTCCACCTTTTGACGGATTGTGGTGAACAAATCAAAAATCTAAAAAACCAGTAGACTTCAACCTACTTCCCAAACCTATTTCAAATATCAACCTTCGGAAGGTTCACTTTCACATAACCGGTCAGCTGAGGTCAATTTTGCATCCCCACTACCAAATTGCGGATTGGTCAGTCTAAGCCTGATTTACAAAAATCCGCACTCCTAATTTTTACTCTAAAACAACCCCATTGGCGACTTCGTCTTCTCATATTCGATCATATTGATCATCCCCAGCAACGCGCCCCAATGATAAAAATGTTCACTGCGATAATTGGGATCACCGCCGGTTTCCGCATGGTAATTTTCCCGTATATAGCCTTTTGAGCGCCATTCTTTCATTAACAGATAATAGGATTTATCTGCCAAATCGCGTCGGGCTTTAGGAATGTCATAGTTTTGCATGCCCAGGTAAACCAGGAAATTCATCGGCGCCCAGATGCTGCCCCGCCAGTAATCTTTGCCGGTATAAGCGGTATCATTTCTCGCAATGGATGGCATGATCCAATCCCCCCAGAATTCCTCCGGATTGTAAAAATGCTCCGCAATCATTCGTTTCGCCTGCTGCTGTGTCGCGGTTGCTGAGATCAATGCATAAAAATTGGTTGGTGAAATTCGCCGGCTTTTTTTACCACTGTCGGTATGGACATTAAGAAACATACCGAATTCTTCATCCCACATGGATTGCAATTTTTGATCGTATTTTTTCGCTCTTGCAAGCAATTCCTTGTTTGCGGATCTTTCACCTAAGATATCAGCGATCTTTGCCAGGGCTTTGCAGTCAGCGATATAAAGCCCCATCAAGCCAACATCAGCCATTTCCAGCATATTGGTTTCTTTGTTGAATTTTACCCCATCATACATCGGCGTGTTGTCCAACCCGGATTCATTGGAGGCGGCTTTAAAATTATGTTGTGTGGTTAATCGTTTGTCATCAGACGCCGGCGTATAGGGATTTGAACCCCAACACAAATATCCTTCATAATCACGGTTTTCCGACCACCAGCGGTTCCAGGTGAGTAATTGATTAAAGACTTTTTCCAGAAACCATTTTTCAGGGTGAAGATTATAGATTCCCAGCACCATCATTGAGCCGACCGGGGGTTGCGAGCGATCCCGGCTTTTCAGATCAAAAGGCCCGGAAAAATTGGGCACAAATC
Organism: uncultured bacterium; assembly: GCA_964472715.1. GTDB lineage: Bacteria > Fidelibacterota > UBA2242 > UBA2242 > JAFGTP01 > JAFGTP01. The sequence goes on from CAYYMT010000151.1 coordinate 2,829, forward strand.
CCAACTCATCGATTTCATTGCACATCTGGATTGCTTCGTTGAAAGCCAGTTCTTTACTGTTCAGGGCGTGCATATAAGCCGCGAAAAAATTGTCCCAGCAGAATAGTATAAAACCGCCGGGTTGACCTTTGCCCCAGCCGTAGGACCAGGTGCGGGCCACCGGAGTCACAGCGCGGTCTTTTACCGGATCATAGACCACCGTCCAGTTCACCGCATTCTGGATAGCATCGTAAACCTCGGACATTTTTCCGTAAGTATCTTTTTCAGTCAGATAAGATTGTTCGGCTTTGGCGATCATGGTTTCAGCCTGATCATTTGAAATATTATCAGTGCTGAGGAATATGGGCTTTTGCAGACCGCACCGGAATTTTCCTTTTGCGTCGTCACTTTGAAGTTTTTTCAGAATAATTGTTCGGTTTGGCAGTGTAGCTGTTATTTTTGCCCCGGATTCTTCGATTTCGCCTGTTCCGCCATAAAGCATTTTCCCGTCTACCCTGATAAATCCCGGATTGCCAAAGTCGCGGTCCGGCGTGATCTTTATCAGCAACTCATCAGCGCCAAAGGTGACACTTTGCACCTGCATTCCGAAATCTTGCCATTGCAAATAGACATCAGTATAAGAGCCGTCGGGTGTATGGGCCAGAGTACGAACCTTTTCCGTGTCCGCCACATGGTTCCCCGGAAAAGCTATTGGCAATTGCCTGTTGTTCAGTGTATCTTCAATGATCATTTGAAATGCCAGTCCTGCCGGAAGTAATACGTGCGACAATATGCTTCTATTGTCCCAGGTATTCCACCCGGTGGTTATATTGGCGGATAGCTGCTGATATTTTACCATCGGGTTATTTTGTGCGATACTTTGAACAGGATTGCACAATAATAAAAAAATGAATATCAGGAAAGTTGCTTTTTTCATAATTATTCCGTGTTGATCTTTGGTTTTTCCTTTTAATAAATTCAAAATTTTGGAAGTAGGCTGAAGTTTAATGTGTTATAAAACTCTTCGCTCTTTTACCACATCTCTCAAAAATCGAAGCGACTTGTAGAACGACCATTAGCAAATCCGGCTATTGACGGACCTGGTCGTTTAATAGTCAATCCTGAGCTTTTAACAAACGTTACACAAGCAAGATGCTTGTGCTACAATACGCAAATCCCCTTTTTACTCAACACATCTCTCAAAAATCGAAGCGCCCTGTAGAACGACCATTAGCAAATCCGGCTATTGACGGACCTGGTCGTTTAATTGCCACCTGAGCTTTTAACAAACGTTACACAAGCAGGATGCTTGTGCTACAATATGCAAATCCCTTTTTTACTCAGCACATCTCTCAAAAATCGGAGTAACTTGTAGAACGACCATCCTGGTCGTTTAATATCAATTGTCCCGAAGTTCCAACACACGTTACACAAGCAAGATGCTTGTGCTACAAAATCCTCATGCCCTGATAAAAAAAATGCTCCTCCCCTGTTACCAGAAGAGGAGCATAAGAAGGGAGGATAGATTACTTCATGAGCATCATTTTTTTGACAAAAGTTCTGTCGCCGGCCTGGAGTCTATAGAAATAAACACCAGTTGATACCGCGTTGCCATGATTATTCGTCGCATCCCATACAGCATTGTAGGAGCCTACGTTTTTACTTGTGTTCACAAGGGTTTTAACTTCTCTACCCATAATGTCATAAACAGTTAGTTTTACATTAGCAGGTTTACCCAACTGATAATTGATAGTGGTTGTCGGGTTAAATGGGTTCGGATAGTTCTGTGCCAGTGCAAATTCTTCAGCAACATTTACTTTGTTGTCAATTGCAGTTGGTTCATATTCAATATCCCACCATTGCAGTGATCCAACCGGATTACCATTTCTGCCGGCGGTTTGTAATGTAGAATTTGTATAGGAGAGGTCATAATCCAGTGGCCATGTGAATGCCAGATAATTGTCAACACCATGCCATTCTACCGGAGTAACCTCCTCACCGGCCCATTCAAGTCTGATATTTGTACAGTTTTGTGCCAGTAATTCATCAGTACCATTCATGTCAACAATACCCGGATCAAGATTCATGGTATTTTCTTCAGTGAAAAATTCATAAGGTTCATGGTCTACAGTTACTTCAGCCGAATCAACAATCACATCATTGGTGTCCCTGGTATAAGTCATCACCGTCCATGACCAAGGGCCATCCTGATTTTCAAACATTGCTGTGTTATAATCATTCATCCATGGATTGGGAATAACATTGTCCCAGGCGTCCCAGTAATCTTTGATTGGCTGAGTATACCACCAGGCATTGTTTTCCAGTGTCCAGACCAGTTCTTCTTCTTCCAGTACACCGTCACCATCAGGATCATAGGTTTTACCATAAACACCACCAGGTCCCCAGAGTGAATCAAGGGCCTGCGGGTCCCACTGAATTTCAGCATAGTTCATGATCCCTTTGACTTCCTGGTCAAAGTGGCGGGAAATTTCATCGTAATCATCACTGAAAGCATGGCAGTTTACAAATAAATTATTGGTAAAAACTTTTTTAATATGTCTGTGACTATCAATCGGGTGTACAACAGAATTTACAAATGTACAATGATCAATTTCTGTATAATAAGCACCTTTAACTGCAAAACAACCAAAATCAAAGAAAGTAGAATTTCTTACAATAAGTGAATCGCTGCCATCGCCATTAAAAATTGCGCCATTCCAGGTCGTACCAGTAGGGTTGCCAACATACTGGAAGATACAATCATTGATTTTATACACGTTCATGCCGCCCCAGTCAGCAAAACTGGCCCACCAGGTATAAGGAAATTCCATGATACAACCATCATAGGAAATTTCAATACCAGATACCTGTACCGTCTGAAGGATCCAGGCAATTGGTCCGGTTCCGTCTAAATTAACACCACTGAACCAAATATTTTTAAAAGCCACATCATCATAGATATGCCATAAATTATTAACGGGGCTACCATCTTCTTTCAGTCCACAGCGAACCACCGGCGGTCTCTTATCATCCGCAGGTTCGGGCGCATAAATTGTCATCGGTGCGTTTAACTGAAGCACCTCTGTTAAAATATACTGAGCATTGGGAATCAATTCGTAAACACTGTGTGCCTGTTCCCCGGCTTCTGTTGTATCGCCATGAATGGCCATATTTAAAGCACCCAACAACGGTTGTCCGTTTTCGTCAGTTGGGCTAACTACAAGTGTGTCGCCTTTTTCTACATTTTGAGCGAAAAGGCCGGCGCAGAATACTAAAAGTACTGCTGCTGTTAACAATAACATTCTTTTTCTCATTTTAATTTCCTTTCATTAACTTTTCTTAACATTCTCTTTCCTCACAAACGATCTTTTTTTTACTAATTAGGTTTTTGGTTTACCCCCTTTGTTTAGATTAATCTTATAAATTTTCTATCACCTCCTTTTGTATAATAGAATTACCCTTTGGTTTAAAGGGCAATTCTAAGTCCTAAATTGGCGCTTCTGCCGTAATCTTCTATATAACTTGCAAAACCCATATGTTTGATTTCATTCCGTTCCAATTCACCGGTCAGGTTATTAATATTCAGGAAAAATTCCATCTGTTTGGTGATCTTTTGTTTGATGGAGAGGTCATAGCGGTAGAAGTCAGTCGAATATCCACGTAATTTTTCATACCAGTTGTTGCTGGTGAAAATTTTGGATTTATAGCGCATGGCAGCACGAATAGAAAACCCTTTGTAATCATATCCCAATGTCAGGTTCATGAGATGGTTGGGCTGACCGATCATTGGGGCAGTAAAGGTTGTATCATTAGGTATTAATTGCACCGACCAATCTGGCATTAGTTTTTGTTCTATTCTTGTTCTGAGATATTCAGCTTCAGACTTATTGCGAGTATAATTGACATTCATGACAAGTCCTTTTAGCAGACCAGGCAGAAACCAGAAGTTTGATTGCCATTCCACTTCATATCCATAGTTGATGGCTTCATTGGGATTATTGGTTGCGTAAGCAGCCACCTGTCGTTCCATTAAACCTGGCAATTCAAAAAAGGCTGTATCCAAAATAACGGTGTTCCCGGTCCAAAAAATCATATCTTCAATTCTTTTATGAAAAACTCCAACTGAGAATAAACCAATCTTATCAGAATATACAGATAACTGTAAATCAATATTTCTTGATAATTCGGGTTTAAGTCTGAAATTACTTAAATCCCAGATACTTCCTTGTGTATTGATCATCCAACCCGGTTTTATATTATTATAATTTGGCCGTTGTAATGTATGGGTATAGCCGGCTTTTAAAGTCAACCACTCAAAGGGTTTGAAAAAAGTCTGAATCATAGGTAGAACAAAATCATTTTCACGAACTTTTGTTACCGTATCTACAGGAGTGGCCCGCCAGTTTCTCAAAACACCAAGACGATTGCCACGATATCCGGTATATTCTGTTTTATTCTTTTCAAAACGGACACCGGGGACAAGCATAAATTTTGAGCCGATATTGATTTCCGGCATAATGTACGCGGCCTGGTAGTCTTCCGTACCATGATAATCCTGAAAAGTAGAACTTTCAAAATTAGTATGGGGAAAAGCATACATATCAGATACCGAGGCTTTATAATCATATTGGTCCATGACTAAATCATGCATTTTCCTATAATCTTCTCTGTCAAAGACATATCCAAAATTGTATTCACCATCCAGAAAATCGCCACCATCGTAGTCATCATCCATAAAGTCACCAATTAGTATTCGCATATTGTCTGCTGCCCAGGCATCCTTGGTTTTCTGACTGAGTTCATCTTCAAAATTTTCATAAATCAAATTACGGTATGCTTGAGAGCCTCCGCCATTATCCGCCTGGAGTTCTGTTCTGTCAAACTCTTTTTCTTTGTGTTTTACTTTAGCGCCAACACTCAGTTTAACTTTAATAAGATCAGTCACATTAAAATTATATGCCAGGTTCAATTCACCGGCCAGGTCCCGTTCATGGGTTTCACTTTCTTCATGATCAATGCCGCCAACATGCATAAACTGGACCACTTCATCCATTGCAATAGCCAGGGAATCGGGAATGGTTTCCGGGTCAAGGTTTACATTATACTTCTTA
>CAYYMT010000152.1:0-7851 GCA_964472715.1 uncultured bacterium
ATGCTGTCAAAATCCTGGCTGTCATCCACAAAAATGATATCACCCCGATAAGTTGACGGTAAATTTTTTGTCGCCCAGTGTTTCATTGTCAAGGTATAGGTTGAATCATACGCCTGAACCGCTTTTTCCCAGCGTTCCGCTTCTTCATCGGTGACTTCTTCGCCCCAGTAATTATTAGCCGGGCCATTAAAATACCATTCATTGTCCACACCAAAGCCAAGCACACAATCATGATGCTGATACCGCTTCATGACCAGGGAGATCAGGGTATCCATATTGGCGTCACCGGATTCCACCTGAAGCCAGACTTTCACACCGGTAGAATCAAATAAATCAAGATAGGGTTCATTGAGATCACGTGTGTCAAAGGATATATTTTCATAGCTGTTACCATTACCGGGATGAGGGAAATGCAGCCGGCAGAGGCCGTTTCCCCAGTAAGTACTCACAATCCAGACTCCGGCGGGTTCGGTGTTGTCAAATTTATTCGCCAGAATGTGGCAGACCTTTGACCAGTATTCAGGTTCCGGAAAACTCCCCGGCATGCCCCGGCTGGACCGGAATCCGGCATATTTTCCATCTGCTGCCAGGGCTGATACCAGAATCATGATAATCATTAAAATCTTTTTCATTCTTCACTCCATTCTTGAGAAATTCGGATAATAAAAAAGCACAGAACAATCAATTTTTGAGGGCAGTTAATTTTGCTCTGTGCTTTGTTGAATCACTGAAGATAGATAAGAAGGTAAGTCAATGGCCTTAAACCTAGAAGGAAAAGTAAGGTCATTCCATCTTCAGAAATATCAGAATACCGGTACCATGCCGATACCGGTATCTCCTGGGATACTATTTCAAAAACATCATCTTTTTCATAACAGACTGATCACCAACCTGCAATTTATAAAAATAGACACCATTGGCAACAGTCTGCCCGGCATCATTCATCCCATGCCATTTGACGGAATAATTGCCGGTTGCTTTACTGCTGTTGACCAGTGTGCTGACTTTTTGTCCAAGCACATTATAAATGGTAAGTTTTACAGGGGCTGAATTTCTGATCGCATATTCAATGGTTGTAACCGGATTAAAGGGATTCGGATAATTCTGTGACAGTTGGAATTCCTGTGCCAGGTTAATGTTTTCTTCATTGTTATCAATGGCCACTACAGGGCCGCCATACTCACTCAACTCGTCGGGATACCACTGCAAACTTCCAACATGGAACCCATCAGTTGAAGTCAACTCAGAAGAATAGGTCAGGTCTTCAGGATAAGGATATTCCAGAAAATAATCAGGCATTGCAAAGTCATTTTCCGGATCATAACCCCAGAATCCAAAAGTACCGGTATTCCGGTGGGATATCATTTGTTCCACCAGTTTGTCCGTTCCGCCAACAGTAGTGAAGCCGGGATCAACATTTTGATTATCCATTGCCACAAAACCGGGATAGTTTTCATCATCATTGAACAAGCCCTCAGCAACGGAGGTCATCCAAACCGGTGTTGCAACAGAATCAAAAGCCGCCCAGTAATCCTGTACATCCTGTGACCATGCGTAAACATTATTCTTCAGGACAAACTTTCTTTCATTTTCCGGCATCAAAGCTGCCACAGAATCCGGTGAATCAGGTTCATTGCCCAGCAATGTATCAGCAGTGATCACGGCCGGCAGGACATTGTCTTCACCATCCAATACTTGTTCTAATGTCATACTGTGAGGTTGTACATTGTAAAAAATATTATTGGTGACAATCGTATTGTAATGAGCATTTAACGGCGAAAATCCTTTCACCACATTGACCAGGGTGTTGTGATCAAAAATAAAATTCCGGACAATATCACTGCCATCCATATTGATCACGGAGCCCTGCAAATTAAAAAATGTGTTATTGGTAAACGAAAGGGTATCAAAAGTACCGCCGCCGGCCTCAATAAAGAAAGGACACCATTCATCGCCATAATCATAGACAGTGGCATTTCTGACAATACAGTTTTTGACAAAAATGCTTCCGTCGTTGATATAGGCTTCAATCATTCCCCAGCCCAGCATTGTGAATACACAGCCGTCCAAAGTCAGACGAATGCCATCAGTCCCCAGAATGACCGCGTTGGCCCAGGAATAAGTGCCATCAGATGAAGTTGTGGTCATGGTAATATTTTTCAATGTCAGATCCGCATAGGAAGTCACGCAATTGGCATAGGGAACTTCACCTTCTTCATTGGCTGTGACAATCAGTAATGGCCGCCTGGTTTCATTGGTTTCACCCGGTTTTTCCGCCACAATATGAACCGGATTTTTAATAACCGGGGCCTCATTGTACATATAAGTGCCGCCCCGTTCCAACTTATAGACTTTGTGAAGTTGCTCACCGGATTCACTGGTGTCAGCCGCCACATAAGTGGATAATGCATTGATGATCAAAGAACCGCTCTCATCTTTGAACGGCACTTCCAAAGTGTCTTGTGCAACCGCAAAGGTGCTGATTGCAAGAATCAAACATACTGTTAACATTCGTCTCATTTTCTTCTCCTCTTTGTTTTCATTCCTTCTACTTATTGTTGTGGAACAATCGTCCCCTTAAAAGTCATATCGAATACCAAAATCCGCGGTCATTCCATAATAGGATTCACTGGAAATATAGCCGGTGCCCTGATTGATGGAGCGTTCCATTGACCTGGATAGATTTTTAAAATTGGCAAATAATATCATTCCCCCGATGGGTAATTTCTGTTTCAGTGACAGGTCATAGAGATAGAGTTCATCGGAATATCCCCGCAAGGCCGGTTTCCAGGCATTGGTGGTAAATACATCGGATTTATACTGCATGGAAGCGCGAACCGAGAATCCTTTGTAGTCATAGCCAAGAGTTAAATTCAAAATATCATCAGGTTGGTCTAATAACGGCGCCGCATAACTGGTGTCAATATTACCCACAATCACCGGCTCTTTGCCACCAAAAGGCCCTTCCTTCCATTCAATCTCCGGAATGGTTCGCGGATAGAGGGCTTCAGAAAAAGTATGGGTGTAATTGATATTTAGGACTATGTTTTTTAACAGGCCGGGCAGAAACCAGAGATTTGACTGATATTCGGTTTCGATTCCCCAGACATCCACTGTATTGGGATTATTGATAAAACTGGAAATGGACTTCTTGATAAACCGCGACGTTCCATCAACTTTGGTGTATTTCGGGTCCAGTCCGTACTTTTCTATGGCCATTTCTTCATCAATAATGATCTCACTGTACCAGAAAATCAAATCTTCAATTTCCTTTTTGAAACCGCCAATTGTGAATAGTCCTACTTTATCACCGTAAAAAGAAAAGTACAGATCATAATTTGTTGACAAAGAGGGTTTCAGGTCAGGATAATTATAAGATAATGACTGTGCCGCGATATCCCAGCGGGGAATAAAGGTCATGTAACTGGGCCGGGCCAGTGTTTGAGTATAGGCTGCGCGAATGTCAAACCAATCAACAGGCTTGTATTTGGCATGAACCATGGGCAGAAAAAATTCATTTTTCCGGTGTGAGGTGGTGTCATAATGGGTATATTCCAGGGTTTCCTGCACATGTTCATAGCTTTTGCCCCGTACACCATTATAAGCGGTTTTATTTTTTTCATAACGAATTCCCGGAATCAAGGTCAGTTTCCGACCAATTTTCACTGTCGGCATCAGGTAAGCCGCCATGTAATTTTCCCGCCCATGATAATCATCGTATTTGCTGTCCACATAATTGGGGGCGAACTGTTCCGGTTCCGAATGGGGACGCTTCAACACACCTAATGAATCCTGCAGAAAATAGATCATCTCACGGCCCAGGTCTAGTTTCGGTACACGCTCCAGTTCATAATTACCAGCCATAAAATTCCCCGGATCATAATCCTCATCAATAAAAGGTTCATAGAGAAATTTCCCGCCTTTGTAAGCATTAGCCATGAAAGGATACTCAGCCAACAGCGCCTGGTAAGCGCGATTTTTAGTATATTGCAGGGCCAGAAACATGGTGTTGTAATCATATTCCTTATTTTTTTCTTTATATTTTATTCCTGTATCAAATTTTAAATTCAGGAAACCGGAGATTCGCCATTCCCAGGCCAGGTTCAGGTCTGCGCTGAATTCGGTTTCTTTGGTAAAGGATTCGGAGTCATTCAACTGGTTCAAATAGATACCGTTAACATTATCATCCAAAAAATCAGGAATATCAACCGGTCTGGTATTTCGTGGAATTGCCCCGGTGATAACGATACGGTCCAGGCCGGAATAGTTTAATTCTTCCGGCATATCATTTTCTGAAAAAGAATAATAAACACCGCCATCCAATTTGAACCGTCCGATATATTTTTCCATTTTCAGGGCATTGGTCATGACCGTCATTTTTTCTTCATTCCAGGTCAGGCTTTGCCGCCGGGTGGAACTTTCATCCAGGGCTGAAGCCACATCGCTGCGGTAGATATTTTCCCGGTCAATTGTGCTGATAACATTGCTCAGTTTGATTTTGGTCGTCGGCGTCTTAAAGTCCAATACCAAAGTTCCGCCCAGCCGGTTTATCTTTCTGGTGACATCATTGATTGACAGTGAATTCACAAAGGCCGTTGTGTCCACCTCTGAATAAGCATATCCGGCGTCAACACTATTGGAACTGCGATTACGTTTTTCCCAGTCTACATTGCCATATATACCGAACAGATTATGAAAAAAGCGGCGGCTCCCCTGCAGGACATATTTCATATCACCAAATTCTTCACGTAAACCATTATATCCGCCCTGAGCCAAAATATTGAGATGTGGTGTTTCAGACGCTTCCCGAATCTTAAAATTAACAGTCCCGCCAATCTGGTTGGCATCCTGGTTGGCCATGGCAGATTTAGTTAACTCAATCCCTTCCAGCATATACGGCGAGATCATACTGAGATTGGTACTTCTGTCCCAGTTATTGGTAGAAGCCATATCAACGCCTTCAATTTGAATTTTATTATACTCCGGCGACAGGCCGCGGATAACAACCTTTGCTCCTTCACCGCCCTGACGCTGCAAGGAAACACCGGGAAGCCGGCCCACTGCTTCCGCCGCATTAGACTCCGGTAATTCCTGAATTTTTTCAGCCGCCACTACATTCTTAATTGTATTGGCATTGGTCTGCTGGTTAATTGCTGACATCTGCCCTTTTGCCTGTCCGGTGACTACCACCTCTTTTCCCTGAATAGTCTGGTGGTTCAGTACAATATTTAAAAGCGTCACCTCTTTATCATTGACAGTGACATCCACCTGTTTTTGCTGGTATCCTATATAAGAAGCTGTCATCGAATAACGGCCTTCCGGCACATTCAGCATGATATAATTTCCCTCCAGATCGGTTGCCACTCCAATGGACAATGATTCAATATAAAGATTGGCTCCCGGTAGTGGGTTGCCAGTTGACTTATCAGTGACTTTACCGGAAATTTTTCCGGCGGCAAAAGCAACTGTAGCGGTCATTAAAAGCCCGGCAAACAGTCTGATAAAAAAATGTCTCAATATTTTTCTGGTCATGATCATCAAATCCCTCCTGTAATGAGCGACAGCACCAGCGCGGCTGATGTTATCGGTAACAAATTTGTTCTAAAAAATAATTTTTAAAAAAACCCGGAAATGATCCCTATAGTTGTATTGCGTATTCATGTTATCGGTAACATAATTCATATTTGCTTTATAATCAAGGATTATTTTAAAAATTTTATCATTATTTATTTTTCTCTTCATAAAAATTCTCACTGTTTTTGAGATCGGTAACAATTTAACTTTTCCAAGGTTTCTTTTTCTGTGGTTCCCGCGTCAAAAATTGTCAATGTGATACACATATGCAGTGTATCAGCTTTACTGACAGCCCCATATCGACCGTGAATTTCCAGCTCCAGCAATTGATCTTCAGAAGTAATCCGGTTATAGAGTTCCACCTGGGAATGTCCCGGTGAAACCTGACCTTTTGCCAGCCGGTGAAATTGGATCAAAAGTATTTCCTCACCATGAACACCGGCAATAAAGGGCGCTGCAGGATTGAGATGCACTTCCTGAACTTGTTCCCTTTTTTCTTCCGGCAATGATGGCAGAAAGGTAAAATAGTCATCAATATATTGGTAAGGCGTCGGCTCAATCGACGCACTTTCACGGATCATAAAATCCGGGGTGTTATCAGGATTCACCGGCACATAGGCCCTGTCAAATCCATTCATGCGGGTGTTCATCCAAATATCCCAGTAAAGGGTACTGTCCCGCGTACCTATGGCAGAAACAGCAAATTCAACAAGGCCATCGGGCTTGATCGCTATCTTTTTTCTTAATTTGACACCACTAACAGGACTGTCCGGGCCGGTTAGTAAAAGGGTATTTGGACTCTGCCGCAAAACCTCATAGTCACCATAAATCAAATATGGGTCCGGCGGCCAGTCGGCTTGCTGTTTTTTCCGTTGCAAATTTATTGTTTGCCGGGTCCACCATTTTTTTTGCGGACCCAGCCAGACAATATGCCCGTTATATGGTATAAATTCAGATTGTGCGGAAACTTCCGGCCATGGCGGCTGCCATTGCGATGAATCGGATTTCAGCAGGTTAGGGCCGCCGGGCTTTCTCAAGACCACAATACGCCCGCCAACTTGCGGCAGGATTCCCACCTCAATTTTGCTATTGGTCAGCCAAACCAGGTTGGCGTCAGGCCTTTCCCCACTTGCAGCAGACATTAAACAGAGACATAACCATACGATCGAATGCAGCAAATTCTTCATGTTCATTCCAGAATTTTATCAGCGCCCAGTACGAGAAACATAAAATGAGTGGCCGCCCCGCCCATGCAATATTCGGTCTGCTGCCATAAATATGGCCAGTTTTTCAATTCCGGCAGATCCGGCCGTACGATATTCGTACCGCTGATCACGCCACCGGGAATATAAGACCAGTCGGCGCGATTCAGACCGTAGGCCACCAATTGCGATTCCGTACCGACATTTGATACAAAAGACCGCGTATTCTCACCGGGATGACATCCCAGCACAAAATTCAATGCATTCAGCATCGGTTCCCTGGTGAATATTTCCGGCCAGGATTTGTACAGGAAATAATGCCGGAACCCAAAATTCTGAATTCCCCAGCCGGCTCCCCAAATACTGGGATGATAGGGAATTCCAAAGGGATTTTCCGCCGACGCTTTATCAACATAATTTTTCACATCATAAATTGCCGTGGTTAAAACTTTTGTAAATTCATCATTATCCATCTTGTCCATCACCCGGCCCATAAACCAGCCTGTCTGTCCAATAGTTTTCCGTATCATCTTCGTATTTGCCAAAAGTTCATTGCCGTAATGAGTATCATTGGTGCTTAAATATAATTCTGCAAGTGCGTAGATCTTACTGTTAGCCGCATATCCGTCAGTTGCACGGGAACTGAATTTTTTATAAAGATCTTCCGCTGCCTCAATACATTCTTGGGCCAAATCAGAATCATATTTTTTCAAAACCCGGGCGGCAGCAGCCAATCCGGCAGCGCCAAGCAATTGCCGCTGAGGATTATCTTCCAGGAATACAAACCGATCATCCAACTCCGGGACATACTCTTTTTTTACCGGCCGGTTATATTGTGGCGTATAATATTTTTCATATTTATTTCTTACCTTTTCATGCCAAAACCCTTCATATTCTCCCTTTACCTCACCGGTAAACACCTGGTTGTCTGTCATATCTCCCGACTCTCCCAGCAGCGCATATTGCCGCAGGGATGGACATAAAATACCGCGATATAATTTCCCGAATTCACGGTATCCCCCCAACACTGACAGCAATCCGTGCTCGATCTGCTGAAGAATATCAGGCTTTCCGT
>CAYYMT010000153.1:0-7793 GCA_964472715.1 uncultured bacterium
ATCAATGTTTTTCAAATGAATCATTGATATTCTACTCTTATAAAAAGTAAATTAAGCGAACTAACCTAATCAAAAGAAAGGATGCACTATGCTCAATTATATTTGGATCGGCCTGATGCTCATCTCCCTGATCGTTGGCGCTGTCACGGGTAATCTATCCGCGGTAACAGATGCCGCAATAGAATATGCCGGAATTGCCGTGGATATTGCCCTGGGACTTATTGGAATCATGGCATTTTGGCTGGGGATCATGAAAATTGCGGAAAAAGGCGGGATTATCAGACTATTGTCCCGGCTGATCAGACCGCTGGCCAGATTTTTATTTCCGGATATTCCAAAAGATCATCCGGCCATTGGTTCCATGATGATGAATGTGGTTGCCAATTGGCTGGGACTGTCCAACGCGGCTACGCCTCTGGGACTGAAAGCCATGGAGGAATTACAGGAACTTAATCCGAAGAAAGATACCGCCACCAATGCCCAGGTTATTTTTCTGGCCATCAATACCGCCTCCATCACAATTATTCCCATGACAATTATTGCCATTCGAACAGAACTGGGGGCTGCTAATCCTTTTGAAATTATCAGCACCGGCATCTTTGCTTCAACTGTCGCCTGTGTCACGGCCATTACCGCCGCCAAATTATTGCAAAAATTGCCGGGCGTTCAAAAATCCAATCCCCTGAATAAAATAAAAAATGAGGAGACCAACGATGATATGTAATATTCTTGCCTCCAATGGCCCGGTAGAAAAATCATTTTTTCTGGAAATTATGAAGGGCTTCTCCAACTATGCTATTCCGGCCATATTGTTTGTTGTCCTCATTCTGGCGTTTATAAACAAGGTGAAAGTCTACGAAGTATTCGTCGACGGTGCAAAAGAGGGATTCAATGTTGCCGTCAGGATCATTCCGTATCTGGTTGCTATTTTGGTGGCAATCGGTATGTTCCGGGCCAGCGGCGCTATGAACTATCTGATAAAAATCCTCTCACCGGTTACATCTCTGATCGGAATGCCGGCTGAGGCCCTGCCGGTTGCGCTCATGCGGCCTTTGTCCGGCAGCGGAACTCTCGGAATGGTTACTGAATTATTGAAAGAACACGGCCCCAGTTCTTTTATCGGCCGGTTGACTTCTACCATGTTTGGCAGTACAGAAACCACCTTTTATGTGCTGGCGGTTTATTTTGGATCGGTGGGCATCAAGCGCACCCGTCATGCCGTGGCCGCCGGATTGATCGGCGATACCGCAGGTTTGCTGGCAGCTCTTTTTATTTGTCATCTCGTATTTGGTTAAACGCTTATCTTAATGACGGGTCAATTTCAAAAATATCTCCTGTAAGCAATTATTTTACATTTTGCTTACAGGAGATAGATTGAAATTTTTTTAAGTATTTCATTTTTTTGACTTACAACGCTCAAACAGTATAAAATTCTTAACGTCAGTTATTTATCTTTTCACCCACTCTAAATCATATAGTACAAAAAAACGGCCCTTTAACTTTTTGTCAAAGAGCCGCTTTGTGAGATCAGTGTATATTATTGACTAATCAAGGGATACCTGAGATAAGCCGCAATCTTGCCATGATCATCAAAAGTTCCATTGACATATTTGATTTTTGATGATTGGTTGACTGTCATATGCAAAATATGTTCGATCAAATCATCGGTGCGCTCCAGGGGAGACCCGCATTCCGGGCAAGTACTCAACATTTCATCGGTAATAAAGTGATCATGTTTACAATACCGGCCTTTGATTTTAAAGTTTTCCTTTATAAATAAGGTGTCGATCTGTTGGGCTTTGGCCGCTTTGATTATTTCATCAATACCTTCAGCCGCCATTTGCTTTTGACGCTTTTCATTCAGTATCTCCAGGTATTTTTGTTCAAATGCCGCGCGCGCCTGTTTTTCTGTTTTTTGAATTTCTGCCAATACTTTATTCATGTTAGCATTTGGCTCGACAATTATATGCCCTGAAACTTTTTCTTTAATGTAATTGTGAAGATACTTCTCAAATTCCCGAATTGATTCTTTCCGGCCGCCAATTATAACCCAGTTGTAATTTTTCTTTTTGTCCAGTTTGAAAATTTCCTCAGCTATCTTTTTGTAATGTTCGATAATATATTTATGGTTGTTCCTTTCGATTTTGCGTTCTTCTGTGCCCTGGAAACCGCCGGTTTTAAGGGCTTCAATATCAGAGTCCTGAATACTTGCCAGTTCAGAAAAATCGCCATAATTGGATTCAAATATCCGCCCTTTTGCCTTGTCAACCAGGACTACCGCGTATTTACGATAATCATCAAAAAGTGTTGTCAAAGGACGAATATAGGGCTTGGAATGAATTTCGATCTGGTTGTCCAGTTTTTGCTTTAGGACAATTGTTTTCCAATAACCGGTCCTTTCCGAGCTGAATATAATGGCGGAATTGTACTCCTTACTGTCAAAGTTATTCTTCACCCAGTCCAGTATTTTATCAAAATCATTCAAGACCGATGTCTGATTATTTTCTTCCAGTTCTTTAAAATAGGATGTCCCCTTTTTATATTGTATCATTTTTTTTAGTTCGATAATATGCTTGTCTCTGTTGTCAGCATTATTGTCAACTGTAATGTAAGCGCTTGTTACCGGATTAGTACCTTCTTTGTAATTAGTAAGTTCTGCAACCATGCTTTTCTCGATCATATTGACCTCCTGTAGTTAGTTTTTGACAATAAAAATAGCCTGCAACTTTTTGGGGGAAGTTCCAGGCTGATTGTATTTGTTTTTTATATATTTTTTTAAAAAATTTCGTTTCATGTATTTCAAACCACTGTAATATCTATTTAAAAAACTTTGCTGTTTATCGCAATTTTTTTGGCATATTTTTTAACATTTTTTTGGTGGTTTTGTTCCTGAAAAGGGATCGGCTTTTTATTTAGACTCAAATGATGAAAAGCTTTTTTCCGTTCCGGATGGAATTATTCAAAGGTTACGCCTTTGACCTTTTCAAAGACGGACAATAATAAAGGGACTGGTTCAGTTCATGAGGCGCATATTATTTTGCGACAGCCGGTATTTGGTTTATGGATACAAAAATACGGTACCCGGAGCAAAAATTTTATGTATTTATTTTTTCGGTAATCCAGTTAACCTCTCCACTTGATGAGAGCAGCGCCTCATAGGGATCGGCTGCATTCTCATTGTCCAGCGTAATGTAGAGGCAGCGTGCGGTTTTACCATAATCCAGGCTGCCCACTTCGCGATGATAACCAATGGCGTAAGCTCCGTTGAGGCTGGCAAATTTCATGGCGATTTCAGGGCGCACATGAAAATCATCAATACATTTTATCAGTTCCCGCCGCATGTTCATATCCTGCACCAGCGAAGGTGATTCTGTTCCTAAACAGACATTGATATTGTTTTTCAGGAACAACTGGACGTCCGGCTGTTTCAGGTTTAATTCATCAATACTTCTGGGACAGATACAAATATTTATCTTTGTCTGAAAATCATTGATCTTCTTGAGTTCATACTCATTGACATGTAACATGTGTACCAAAATGTTATGTTTGGCATAAAAATGATTATTCATGAAATACATAAAGGGTGATTCACCCGGAGGTTGAAAACTATAGTCGTATTCACCCTGGCTGAGTAGAAACTGTTTTAACCGGCCGCCACCGGTCATCAGGTATTCGTTTTCTTCCGGTGTCACTGCCATATGCACACCGATATGCTGCTCTTTGACACTGATCTCACGTAGCAATTCAGGACTATTTCGCCACACGGAATTTAAGGCAAAATGTTGTGTGACATTTTTATTGGGGGGGAAATCACTAATAATCTGACGATGCTTGTTAAAAATATCTTTGGCCTGGTAAGCAATCAGAGAATTCATTTCATGAAAAACCCTGGCAAAAATTGGCTTTTCTGTCAAAATATTTGCAGAGGTGCCATTTTTCGAAAAATCAGCCAGCGCCACAACGCCGCCATTTAAGCATTTTTCGACATTGCGGTTGATATTCGCCAGTTTTTCATCTTCATTCTGCCCGTCGAATTGTGTCTTGGCCTTTTCTAAAAATTCTAGATAAGAATTGGGTTTGTTTTCCAGGTCCCCATGTTCCAGATGAGTGTGGACATTGACAAATCCCGGAAAAATAATACTGTTGCCAAGATCAACCAGTTTGCCTTTAAATTTATTAATGATCGTTTTTTGGTCATCGACACCGATAATGGTATCGTTTTTTATAGCAATTGCGCCATCTTCAATGGGATGCCTGGAGATCGGCAACACCCATTTAGCACTAAATATCACTGTATCCTGATTCATATATATTCCTTTTAACATTCTCTTTTGAGCAAAAATTTAAAACAGTAACAGTCCAAAAACAAATGCAATATCTTTTAATCAATAAACAAAGGGTTTAGTAAATAATATTGGTAACTTTGCGGCGGTTTTAAAATATTTCTCCGGAATGTTCCTTTTTTCTCGTCTGAAATTTGTGATTTGGATCACAGATTTCGTTTATCATTTTTACAATAAAAGTACCAGTTATATCTAATAATTTTGCCTTTAAAAGAGAGTGAAAAAAAATAAATGGTATTTTTCTGTCTTTGTAAAAATCTGCACCTAAGTAAATTACACAATCTGATGTTTATTTATATAACATAATACTGGCGATTGTTTTGTAACCCTTTCCGATTGCTTTTATCTATTAAACCAGATTTTTTTGAAAAATAATTTTAAATTTTTTTGATACGACGAGAGAGTGTTAGCAACATATTAAATTTATTTAATTTAAACACATTTGAAAATGCATTTTTTCTTTGCTTTTTCAAAATAATGTCAGTAAGATTACTGTTAGAATGGACATAAAGATAAGATAATCTAACTATTTGAAAAACTAACAATTAATTTAAGAAAGACATATTTATGATATCGATAAGAAAGTTAATCTCTTATTTAGCACTTTTGTGCTTGCTGGTGAGCCCCGGGATGGTTGGCAGTTCCAGCAGCGTTACTGGTTTTTCGGATGCTAAATACGATGAAAAATATGAACCTCTTGTAAAATTCCTGGAAGAGGCCGGCTATTCAAGAGAAATAACGCGATTTTTGTTTTTGGATGAACGGGTTCAGTACCATCCGAACCTTGTCCTGACCAAAGTCCCGGAGAAAGAAAACAGCTTTGACAATATCACTCAGGATTTTGACATCATCAAATTCCAAACCCGGGAATTTTTGCAGACCTACCGGGAAGACCTGGAAAAGGCAGAAAGACGCTATGATGTTGACAAAGAGGCTATTGCCGCAATAATTTATGTGGAAACAAAATTTGGCCATTACACAGGCAGCCACAGAATTTTTAATGTTTTGACCTCGCTGGCCCTGGCTGATCAGGAGTTTGCCCTGCAGGAATTGCGGCGTGAAATTCAGGAAAAGTACGCTGATAAAACTTCTATGAAAATTCAAAATCTCATCAGTTACTATGAGCGTTATGCCAGGAAAAAAGCGCTGATGGCCAAATTTGAACTGGCGCATTTGGTTGAGATGTATATCAACCAAAACTACAATATTATGGAATTGCGCGGTTCCTTTGCCGGAGCCTTCGGATATTGTCAGTTTATGCCCTCCAGTTTCAATAATTATGCTGTAGACGGTGATGGCGACAATCGGATTGATCTCTTTAATTATCACGACGCCATATTCTCCATTGCCAATTATCTGAATGAAAAAGGATGGTCAGACAGTTACTATGCCAAACGCCGCGCCCTTCTGCGCTATAATTACAGCCGGAAATATGTAGCCGATGTATTTGGGTTTTCAAGTAAAATTCGAACGCTGGCGAGAGATATTTAAAGAATTTTCACGTATCAAAAAAATATGAAGCCACTCAACTTTCCCGGAGTGGCTTCTTTTGTTTATAATGCTTATTACTTTTGCGGCAGGCGGCTTAGCAGGTTTTTTGCCTTCTCCAGCACCGCTGATGCGATCTTATTTTGAAAGTCTGCCACAATACTTCTGGCGGGCAAATTGTTTCGCCATTGGGCTAACTTGTCATTGGTTTGGTCGATTATATCCTGCTGCAGTTTATCAAACTCCGCGCGAACCAAAGAATAATTGGCCGGATTGATAAATTTTTCTTCGCCCTTTTTGATGAAATCTTCCAGGTCACGAAATACCCGGTTCAATTCCGATTCCGTTTCACCGTCCAGGCAGGCCGGAACCGATTCACTGTAAACCCATAGAGGAATAGCAACAGAACTTGCCGTATGTCCAAGATTGCACCAAAAAGTGGTCATTTCCGGTGTTTCACCGGTTTTGATTCCCTCTACCACAGATGCGGATACAGTGGAATAACGGCAAATGGAATCATAAATATAGATTTTGTCGTATTCTATAAAATTTTCAGCAGTAATTGTCGGTGGCATCAGCGCATCATCCAGTACATTGGTAATCAGACCGTTCGAATTTAATCTATCCTGCTGCAACAATTTTTCAAACCACTCTTTGGCCCTTAAATATCTGAAAAGTCCGTATTTTTTCGGACCCCGGCCCTGCATAGAAAAATTAGCCCGGATCAAATAGTCGGATTTTGCATCATAGCGCTGATAATAATTGTTGCCGGTTTCAAAATAGGCCGCGTTTCCGTCTCCGTCAATGACACCAAAATTGCTGGTTACTTTTCGGCCTTCCCTGTTGGTGGATTCCAAAAACATCTCAAAATCCTGCAGGGTTTTACAGGTTTCCAGAGCCTCTTTCATCAAATACCCTTCATCATCATATTTTGTACTGTCAGGATTTTTGCTGATCAGGTCCCTGGATTCGGAATTCATGATTGCAAAACCGTAGTTATTCACCCCGGACCAGACCTGTGTTGTATCATTATTGTTAATTATGCCAATAAATTTCATTTCCCCATGATCAAAATAATAAACCTCATTTTTGTCATGGGAGGAATCCCTGTTTTTCCACAATAATGCCCGCTTGTTTGATGTGAAATTGTTATCCGCTAATCCCGTTGTGCAGGGAAACAGCTGGTGAGAAATGATCACTATTAATAGTAATATACCAAAAATTTTTGATCTGGTCATAAAATACTCCCCTTATAATTTCTTAAAGATAGCAATTATTACAAATCCATCAAACAGCTTATACAGAACCTTAACTTTTAAACCGGCTGGGCCGAATATGAAACTTTTTAATTTTATAGCCCAGTATTCTTTCGGTGGAACTCAGAATACGCGCAGCCTTGGCAATATTGCCCTGTGTTTGCTTCAAGGCATCCTGAATGATCTCTTTCTCATAATTTGAGACCGACTCCTTGAGCGACAACCGCTGATAGGTATTGCTGCTTTCCGCCGATTGCAAGGTGGCCGGCAGCGAGTAAGAATGGATCACCTGATCATCACTCATGACCACGGCGCGCTCAATACAATTTTCCAGTTCCCGTACATTGCCGGGCCAGTGATAGGACATCAGCAGGTCAATCGCCGGCGTTGATATCCGCTTTACGGATTTCTTATGCTTGCGCCCATATTTCAGCATAAAATGATCCGCCAGCAGTAAAATGTCGGTTTTTCTTTCACGCAGAGGCGGCAATACAAGTGAAAAGACATTTAACCGATAATAGAGGTCTTCCCGAAAAGTATTTTCTTCGATCATATTTTCCAGGTCGGCATTGGTGGCGGCAATCACCCGCACATTAACCTTAATTGTTTTGGTGCCGCCAACCCGCTGGAATTCCTGCTCCTGCAAAACCCGCAGCAGTTTGGTCTGGGTCATTTTGGACAGGTCGCCGACTTCATCCAGAAAAAT
>CAYYMT010000154.1:0-7640 GCA_964472715.1 uncultured bacterium
CAAAAAAAGGCAAATTCCATTCATTAATTATTAAACACTACCTGATATTTATTGAACATCCTGATCGACAATAAATTAAATTCGACCTAATATTTTATCCATCACCCAGGCGGTGTGAAGGCCGCTTTTCCCGGTAGATGGATGACTGCTATTTCCTAACAGATGATCCCGCATATTTCGAACATGATAGTACTGGATATTTTCCGGATGGTCAACATCGAATTTTTCATTCATTTCTGCACTGCTGATTTCCACCGGTTCATGTTCAAACATGGAAAAAGTTAATTCACCTTTGCTTCCGTAGATTACAATTTTATCGGTCAGTGACCGGCAGCCAAAATTCCAGTTCCCGGTACCGGTAATGCCGTTGGAATGCTGCCAGCAGCCGGCAATTGAATCAAAAGCAGTATAAAGTCCCTGCTGATTCAGACTAACCCCTTTTGCTTCTTTGAAATCGCCCAGTAAATAGGCAAACAAATCCAATCCATGACTAGCCAGATCATCAAAATATCCGCCTAAAGCAATTTTCTTATCCGTTCGCCATACATAATTATCATTCAGGTCTTCCGGCCTGGGCGGTTTGTTGAGTTGCCAGTTGATGTGACGAATTTTCCCGATGGCATTACTGTCTAATAATTCTTTGACCTTTAAAAAACGGGGTAATGACCGGCGATAGTAAGCCACAAACAGGGGAATCCCTTTTGCTTCAAAGGCCTGGTATATCTCCCGGCATTCCCGGTAATTCACAGCCATGGGTTTTTCAATACAACAGGGTTTTCCGGCCTCAGCGACTTTCAGCGCATAGGTTTTGTGGCTGTCCGGCGGTGTAGCGATATATACAGCATCAATGATGTCATTAAAAATTATTTTGTTCGCGTCATCATAATAGTCATCAATTCCGTGGCGCTCAGCATAGTCTTTGGCCAGGTCTGAATTTCGTCGCATGACTGCTTTTAGTTCAAAATCCTCAACTTTTTGATAAGCCGGGCCGCTCTTTTTTTCCGTAACATTCCCGCATCCAATAATTCCCCAGCGGACAGGCAGTTGCTCCGTATATTTGATCATAATAAAGTCTCCGGTTTATTTACCAATCATTTCTTCAAATTCAGATTTATGCGCCAGCATGTATTGCTTAACCGCTTCATAATCATTAGCAATGACACCGTCCAGAATCAATTCCTCCAAAGCCTTTTTGATGATGCCCACCTCACGTCCCGGCTTCAGGTTGAATTCCTTCATAATTTCATCGCCACGGACCGGGGATTGAAACGCCCGTAATTTATCTTTTTCTTCCACCGCTTCAATGAATTTTTCCACCCGGTCAAAATTGGCGGTGTATTCTTTGACCTTGGCGGGATTTTTCGAGGTAATATCCGCCCGGCAAAGTGTCATCAGGTCATCCAGTTCATCGCCGGCTTCCACCATCAGGCGGCGGGCGGCACTGTCGGTAACATCTTCATCGGAAAGTGCAATGGGCCGCAGATGAAGTTTCGTAAGTTTTTTGGCATAGTCACGCAGTTTATTCGGTAATTTTAACCGTCGGCACAGCCGATGAATTTTGTGCATGCCAACTACTTCATGACCGTGAAAAGACCAGCCTTTACCTTCGATAAATTGTTTGGTGTCCGGTTTCCCAAGGTCATGGACCAGGGCAGCAAACCGGAGTTCATATTTATCGGACATTTCCGCCACATTGTCCAGCACTTCCAGAGTGTGCCAGAAAACATCCTTATGATGAAAATCCTTGCTTTGGTCAATCCCTTCCAATTCCGCGATTTCCGGGAGGATTATCTCCAACAGTCCGCATTTTTTCAGCAGCGCAAATCCGGTGGAGGGTGTGTATTTTGACATGATCATTTTTCGCAACTCTTCGGTAATACGCTCCTGTGAAATAATTTTCATCCGTTCTTTCACTTCAGAAATAGCATCGAAGGTTTCCTGTTCGATCTTGAAGTTCAACTGCGTGGCAAACCGGATCGCCCGCAGCATTCGCAACGGGTCTTCGGAAAAGGTTTCTACAGGATCAAGAGGCGTGCGAATAATATGTTCGGCAATATCTTCCAATCCTTCATATTCATCGATGAGATCAAACATAGAACCGGCATTCAGGGACATTGCCATGGCATTGATCGTAAAATCCCGGCGCATCAGGTCTTCTTTCAGAGTGCCATGAGTGACTTTTGGTTTTCGGGAATTTTCTTCATACTCTTCACAACGGGCAGTGGCAAATTCCACCACATATTTATTAAAGGGAACCATAGCAGTGCCGAATTTCGGGTAGGTAATAATATTTTCACGTCCTACTTTATCGCCGAATTTCCCGGCAAATTCAATGGCATTGCCAATAACGGCAATATCTATGTCCGTGGTTTCCCGTCCCATCACTTTATCACGCACCGCACCGCCTACCAGATAGATTTCTGTCTCAGTTTCGCGGGCCGCGTTTGCAATGGTTTTCAGAATTTGGGTGATCTTATCATTTTCCGGAAATTTATCTTTTAAATTCATCGTTCTGGTTTGCTTTCAGATTACAGGTTTACCTGTGCCATCAATTCCTCGGCACAATAGGAGCTTCGCACGAGCGGGGCTGACATCACTGCTTTGAAGCCCTTTGCTTTAGCAATTTCTGCATAAAGCGCAAATTTTTCTGGTGTCACATAGTCCTTAACCGGCAGGTGCCTTTTTGTCGGCCGCAAATATTGCCCGATGGATAAAATATCACAGCCGATTGTAATAGCATCCTCTAACAGTGCTTCGACCTGTGTATCGGTTTCACCCAGGCCGACCATAATGCCGGTTTTTGTAATGGCGCCATAGTTCTTGGCCCGCTGGATCACTGCCAGTGATTGCCGGTAATTTGCAGCGGGACGCGCAATTTTATATAATTCCGGTACGGTTTCAAGATTGTGGGCCAGCACATCGGGTTTTGCATCCAGAACTATTTTCAAAGCTTCTTCATCTCCCTGAAAGTCAGGTATCAGCACTTCGATTTTTACGTCAGGTGTGCGGTTTTTTATGGCGTCAATAGTACTCGCCCAGTGCCGGGCGCCGCCGTCCGGTAGATCATCACGGGTGACAGAGGTCAGTACACAATATTTCAGTCCCATTAATTCAACAGCTTCGGCGACTTTTTGCGGTTCATTACGATCAACAATACCGCCGGGATCAGTCCCCACCGCGCAAAAGTTACAATTTCGGGTGCATTTTTCGCCCAGGATCATAATGGTCGCCGTACGCTTTCGCCAGCATTCGCCACGGTTGGGACATTTTGCTTCCTCACAAACAGTGTGCAGGTTTCTCTCTTTCAGTATTTTACGAATCGTAATATAGTCTTCATTGATTTCACTATTTATTTTTAACCAGTCCGGTTTTTCACGTTTCCGTATTTTCATTTAAGTTCCATTTTCAAAGTATTTTATCAAACTGGAAAATTTTTTCAAATTTCCCGATGACCACTTTTTTGACTTTTTGTACCGTGGCCGCGGGATTTAAGTCTATCATTCGGGTTACGCCTTTGTCGACTATGCCGCAGGGAATGATCCCGGTGAAAAGGGATAGATCGGTTTCAACATTGAGAGCAAAGCCATGATAAGTCGTCCATTTGGAAACCCGAATTCCAATTGCAGCAACCTTGTTTGTTCCCACCCATACACCGGTCAGGCCGTCAATTCGTTGCGCTTTTATATTGAATTCAGCACAGGTGTCGATCATTACCTGCTCCACCTGATCTACATAACGTTTTACGCCCATATCATGATCGCGCAGATTAAAGATCGGGTAGCCGACAATCTGTCCCGGGCCATGATAGGTAATGTCACCGCCACGGTCGACATTAACCACCTCTACACCTTTGTTTTGTAAAAATTGTTTCCCTGCAACCAGATTGTTTTCACGGGCATTTTTTCCCAGGGTATAAACATGGGGGTGTTCGACTAAAATCAGCGTATCTGGGATTTCACCTCTCAATCGTTTTCTGTGAAGTTCTTTCTGGTAATCCCAGGTTTCCCGGTAAGGATTGCGGCCTAAATCGATGACTTGTAATTTCATTTATCAGCTCCGAAACTCCTTCATCGCGTTCTCAAAATTTGTTTTCATTTATACATGAACCGCTTCATCATAAGCATCATGAATGGCCTCGATCACTGTTTCCGATAGCGTTGGATGGGCATGAATCACATTTTTTAATTGATCAAAGGTCATTTTTTTGTCCACAGCATTGACCAGTTCGGTAATAAGTTCCGTGGCTTCAGCGCCGGTAATGTGGGCGCCCAGCAACACATCAGATTCCGCGTCAAAAATCACTTTTACCAGACCGTCAATTTCTTCGATGGCAATGGCTTTACCCATGGCGCGAAAATGACATTTTCCTACTTTCACATCATAACCATTATCTGCCGCTTCTTTTTCTGTCATACCGACACTGGCAATCTGAGGGTGACAATAGGTACATCCGGGAACTGCAGTGTAATTCACCAGTTCCGGTTCGTGCCCAAAAATATGTTCCACCGCATGAACACCTTCTGCCGACGCTACATGAGCCAGGCAGGGATCGCCAATCACATCACCAATCGCATAAATACCGTCGATATTGGTTTTGTAATGGTCATTCACTTTGATCCAGCCTTTTTCAGTTTCCACTCCGATCTCATCGAGGCCGATATCTTCAGTATTTGGCTGAACACCAATGGCCATTAAAACCAGATCGGATTCCAGTGTTTTTTCTTTGCCTTTTTTCTCAATGATGGTTTCAATCTTTTCACCCTCAATATTGATTGATTTTACCGGTGTATCTGCATTGATTTTAATTTTTTGTTTTTTCAGTGCGCGGGTGGCCGCTTTGACAATTTCCTCATCTTCATTCGGCATAATATGGGGCAATGCTTCCACAATCGTTACTGTTACACCGAAAGTATTAAAAATATAGGCGAATTCCACACCAATAGCGCCGGCGCCAATCACAGTGATGGATTCCGGCAGATCTTTCAGAACCAGAGCTTCGCGGTATGAAATAATTTTTTTGCCGTCAATCCTGACACCGGGAATTGTTTTCGCCCGGGCGCCGGTGGCAATGATTATATTATCAGCCTCATAGGTCTTAGTTTCATTCTCATGAGTGACTTTCAGTTGTTTGTCACTGGTGAATTTTCCGGTTCCTTTGATCAGGGTAACATCATTTTTGTCAAAAAGAAAATCTATTCCTTTTGATAATTTTTCTGCTACCTTGCGGCTTCGTTCTATAATTTCAGAATAATTGAATTTATTTTCGCCCATTTCAAAGCCCATGCTTCCGGCTTTCTGAATATTTTGCCACATATCGGCATTTTTGATCAGGGCTTTGGTGGGAATACAACCCCAGTTCAGGCAAACCCCGCCAAGTTCGGATTTTTCAACACAGGCGACTTTTTTCCCCAGTTGGGCGGCTTTGATGGCAGTGACATATCCGCCGGGCCCGCTTCCTAAGACAATTAGATCAAATTTTTCTGACATGCTCTCTCCTTTATATCACACTGTTAATAACTTTGTAATTTTCCTCTTTATTTTCATTGTCCCCGATTTTTGAACCGGGTTATTGTTGTCCAATTTATCTGGGTTTCATTTCTCATTAAATCTATTTTAACCTATTTTTCCAATACCGTTTCAATTAAAAACCAACCGGGATTTTGTTTTATCAATTCAATCTGTTTTTTTACTACTTCTTTGTATTTTTTACCTAATCCAGTTGAATGCAATTCATACCATTCAATTGCTTCATTTAATTCCTTGCCCGCAGATTCATCGATTTTAATCTTCACTAAATAAATCCTCAAAATCCAGCAATTGGGATTTCCCTTCAGAAACTAATTTCATTCTTTGTTTTACTTCAGTGATCCATGATTTTCTGACATCATCATTTTCCTGTTCAATACTCGCCAAAATCATTTCGGAAAAGGCAACCCTCTCACTGGGAGGCATTTCCAACGATTTTTTTAACAATATTTCATCCATTATATTCCTCTTCAGTTAAATTACAAATTACTTTCAAGAACCACCATTTGAAAGGTGTTAGCTAGTCCTGCTTTTTTTAAGTATTTCAATTTCCTCCGCCCACTTCTCTTCACCATTGGGCGTTTCCAGGATCATGGGAATATTTTTGAAGCGTTCATCGCGCATCAGCCACTGAAAGGGTTCAAGTCCAATATATCCTTCGCCAATATTGTGGTGGCGGTCCTTCTTTAGCCCGGCATCAAACTTAGCGTCATTGAAATGAAAGACTTTCAGCAAATCAAGTCCGATTATCTCATCAAACTGCTGAAAGGTTTTATCATAGGATTCCCTGGTTGTAATGTCGTAGCCCGCCTGAAACCCATGACAGGTGTCGTAACAAACACCAAATTTTTCCGGATTTTTTGACAGCTCAATAATTCGTATTAAATGTTCGAAATCGTAACCAACATTAGTTCCCTGCCCGGCGGTATTTTCCAGCAGTAATGTTGTTTGTGTGCCGCCGATATTCTCTAGTGCCTGGTCAATATTTTTGGCAATTTGTTTCAGGCAAAAATCAACGCCTTTGCCCAGGTGCGAACCCGGATGGAACACCAAATATGGAATATCCAGTCTGTCACAGCGTATAATTTCCGCTTCAAACTGAGTGGTGGATTTTTCGATTTTAGTTTTATCAAAACCACCTAAGTTAGTTAAATAACTATTGTGAGAAACAACGGTTTTGATATGGGTTGCGCCAAGATTCTTTTTATATGTAATCACCTGTTTTTTAGTAATTGGTTTTGCTGACCATTGACGCTGATTGGCTGTAAATACCTGCATGACTTCGCAACCGAATTCCACACCTCGTTGCGGCGCTTTTTCAATACCACCGGCGGTGGATACATGACATCCCACTAATCCCATAATTACCTCATTTATCTAAACATTATAAAACTATGATTTTACATTCAATTCATTTTCCCGATTTCTTATAATATTGACACTCTTGTTGTAAAAAGCAATTTTCACAATCCGGTTTCCGGGCTTTACATATTTTTCGTCCGTGATCAATAACCAGGTGTCCGAATAAGGTCCAGCGTTCCGGCGGAAGAAGTTTCATCAGGTCCTGTTCAATTTTTTTTGGGTCATCATTTTTTGTCATTCCCAACCGTTTGGATATTCGTTTCACATGGGTATCCACAACAATTCCCGGAATCCCAAAAGCGTCGCCCAGTACTACATTGGCTGTTTTGCGGCCAACCCCATCCAGTTTTATCAACGCATCCAGATTGTCGGGTACCCTGCCATTAAATTGTTCCAGCAGGGAGGTCATACTCTTTTTTATTGCTTTCGCCTTATTGTTATAAAACCCAGTAGGCCGAATGATCTTTTTAATATCCTCCAGTTCAGCAGTTGCCAGATCTTCGATTGTCGGATATTTTTCAAACAGCCGGGGCGTTATCTTGTTAACCTGCTTGTCCGTACATTGTGCCGACAGGATCGTTGACACCAGCAACTGTGCCGGATTTGAAAAATTCAGCGAGCATTTGGAATCGGGATAATGGCTTTCCAGTTGGTTGATTATTCTTATTGCTTTTTCTTTTTCCAATCCAATCCTTTCTTAAAACAGAATAGAAAATTTAATAAAAATAATCGAGTTTATGAACCAATAATTT
>CAYYMT010000155.1:0-7568 GCA_964472715.1 uncultured bacterium
TTGAAAAATGTTGCTTTGATGACCTTTCTGGCAACCTTGCTTGTGATTCCTGCCACCAATAGTCGATCGGCGTGGGTAAGTGCAATTGTTGGGATGGCGATAATTCTGGAATATAAATATAAAATTTTGAGCAAGGTTAAAGAGTTTTTACTAGTGAAGCCAATAGCAGAAAGTAAAAAACAAGACCCTGACAATTCGACATCATCTTTCAATCAAACCCTGGATAACAAGTCTAATTTGCGAACCTTGCGTCCTGTGCGGTTAAGTATCTTTATTATCATTCTATTTTCTATCATTCTATCAGGGTCAATATTTCTATACAATTATAAAAAAGATTCCGCCTTTGGCCGGGTGCTGCAATGGAAAGTAACTGCCAATATGATTAAGGGTAAGCCCGTTTTTGGTCATGGATTTAACAGTTACGGATTATATTATAACTCTTACCAGGCGGATTATTTTGCATCAGCAGAACGACCTGAGCAGGAGAAACTGATTGCCGGGAATTCTCAACAAGCCCATAATGAATACCTGGAGATTTTTACTGAATCAGGATTGGTAGGGTTTATTTTGTTTATGACTGTTTTATTGTTTATGGTCAGAAATTATTTTTATGCCTACAAGAAACAGAAAATTATCAGCATCATTGCATTTGCCGGTTTAATGGCCTATTTAACTGAATGCCTGTTTACCTATCCATTACAGATTTTGCCCTCTTTGGTGATTATTGTTGGATTGGTTTCTTTAATTGAAAGTAAGCGACAATTCGAATTGTCGCCTATTAGGAATGCAGATAATAATTCTCAGTTCAGTAGCAATATAGCCATATTATTCCGGAAAACTATCGCCCTGATCCTCTTAACCTTAATCATGACTTTAGCCATTACCCAAACCAAAAATTACACTGCCCACCGGCAATGGCATACAGCCAATTACTATTCCGCAGCCCAGCAATACCAGGTGTCTGCGAAACTATATCAACAATTATATTCAAAACTAAAATCAAACGGTTCCTTCCTGCTCAATTACGGCGGCACACTGGCATTGGATGAAGAATATGAAAAAGCAATTCCCTTACTAAAAGCGGCTGAAAAATATGTCAATGACCCTAACCTTTTTCTAAACCTTGCTAATTGCTACAGAGAAACAAAAAACTATTCAGAAGCAGAGAAATATTATCAAAAAGCAGAGCATATTGTTCCCCACCAGATGTATCCTAAATATCTGCTTGTAAAACTATATAAAGAAATAGGTAAAAAGGAAAAGCTACAAAATAAAGCCAATGAGATATTAAATATGAAAATAAAAATTAATTCCACTGCAATCTATGAGATGCAGGAGGAGGTAAGAAATATAGTCCAAAGACAAATGCCAAAAGCGAAAAGCAAAAGGTCAATAAAGTCTGGCTGAATTGCTTTAGCCTTTGGCTAAAAATATGGTAATCGCGATACCAAAAGAAGAAACCGTAAATATGAAAAAAAGGAGAAAACAATGAGATCAAAACTCATGAAAATCGTAACCATCGGACTTTTTACAGTTGCTATGCTGCTTAATGTGTCCGTCTATTTTGATGCCAATGATAGTCAGAATGCTGATCTGTCTTTGGGAAGTTTGAAGGTTAGTTTGTTTCAGAAGGCGTATGCAGGTGAATCTTATTCTACATGTAATTTGGATGTTAGGTGTTTTAATGGAATTGCAGAATGTGAAATTCCGAAATGTTATGGCGATTGTGATTGTGAAAAAACATCACCAAGCAGTTGTAAATGTACATGCACTGAATTTGATGGTACTATAATAGAAAGCACATCAGATTGTGGAGATTAAATAATACACTAATCGCAAACCAGGCCTCTCTTACAACTATATATTTATTAATTGTTGCATAATATAAGATAGGTCTGGTTTTAAAGTAAAGGATGTTAAGTAATATGAAGAAATATATTTATGTTTCTGGATTTGCTGGAATAATTGCATTTTTATTTTTTTTTATTCAAAATCCAAAATTACCTATTGAACAATATGCTATAGATACATTAATTAGTGATATTGAAGGAGATTCTCTTGGTTTTTTTAACAGTCCAAATTCATTGAGTTACTTTAATGGGAAGCTTGCTATTTCTGATAAAAAGAACTATAGAATTTGCATTCTAGATACAAATTTAAATTTTATAAACTCTTTCGGTAATAAAGGATTGGGACCAAGCGAAATAATGTATCCCTACCATATAGTTTATAAAAATGAGATAATACATGTTGCTGATTCTTGGCAAAATAAAATTATTATATTTAATGTGAATGGAAAATATTCCAAATCAATATCTTTCCCAAAATTGAATAGTACAAGTAATTTTATTGTAACCAATAGGGAGACAATACTAATGCCGAATTATAATTCTCTGTCAAGAAATTCTTTATTCGATGAGTTTAATGAGAATGGTTCTCTTGTTAAGGAATGCGGTACCAAAATTGATTTTTTTGATCCTATTCAAAAAATGAAAACTAATAAAATTATTTTAAATCAAGATAAAGAAGAAAACATCTATGTAACGTTCATTACATATCCCCTAATACAAAAATATAATAAAGATGGAAATCTTATTTGGGGAAAAGATTTAAATAAAATAAAACAATTAAAAAAAATAATAAAAAAAGTAAAAAAGTATAATAAGGAAAACATTAAAGGTACATTGTCATTAGCAATATCATCTGCAATTAATAAAAATCAATTAATTGTGGTTTTTTCAAATATTATACTTGCTTTTGATATAAATAATGGAGATTTATTAAGTCAAATAAAAATCATGAAACATGAAAATCAAAATTTCGCCCTATTCAACCTTACTTATATTGATAATAAATTATATTTTTTAGATGAATCAGCAAATGTCATTGCAAAATGTAGTAAAGTAGGTAATTAATATGAAAATTAATTTACCTCAAGTATTTCTAATAATTATTTCAATATTATTAATCTATCTGTTTTTTACAAAAAATAGAAATGTTTATAGAGAAAAGAGAAATTATTCCATAAATAATAATGCGAAAATGGTGAAAGTGAAAAATAAATTAGATTCACTAAAATTCAAAAAAATTGAGTTGAATGATTTTTGTATTATTAAAATAGCTGAAGAAGAATCTTTGAATACCAACTGTTATAAAATATTAGGTATTTTCTCAAATCATGGATGTGGAACTTGTTTATCAAATGAAATAGCTGAATGGGAATTTATTTTTAGAGAAAATAAAAGTATTAAATTATATGCAATATGTTCAGATACAATTAAATCAGATGTTTATAGATTCATTTCCAGTTATTCACCAAGTTTTTCTGTATATAGAACTTTAAACTCAAAATTTTCATTTAGTCAAATAACCCCATGCGTTTTATTACTAAACGAAAATAATATTGTTGAAAATACCTATTATTCAGAGGTTGGTAATGATAGAAAAAGACAGAAGTTCTATCAATCAATTGAAAATCATAAATTTAATAATTAGGAACTTTGCACTTAATAATATATCAATGAAATAAAAATAGTTGTAGTATGAAAGGAAATCATGCTTAAAACTCTACTCTTTTTATGAGAATAGAAATAATAGGTTTAATTTGAAGAAATTATGCAAGATAACAATTGAAATTCCTATTGTTGTCGATAAAGAATTGAATTTACAAGAGTAAACATAAACAAGGGATAAACAAGAAATGGAGGATAATATGAAAATTATGTATAGAATAGAACTATTTTTAATAATTATATTTTTTGTAGTCATTCCACTTTTTGGACAGGAAGTAGAAATACCATTTAATTATAGAAAGTCTAATAGCTTTAACAATATTAACATAATTAATATCCATTTCTTTAAAACTGGAGATGTAAACATTACTCTAAATATGAAGAATACTGGTAATTCTAGTGGTGAAATTAAAGTTTTATTAGAAGAGAAAGAATTTTTTATTCATGATCAAAAAAGAGTAGGCAAGGATAGATTCTATACG
Organism: uncultured bacterium; assembly: GCA_964472715.1. GTDB lineage: Bacteria > Fidelibacterota > UBA2242 > UBA2242 > JAFGTP01 > JAFGTP01. The sequence goes on from CAYYMT010000155.1 coordinate 3,995, forward strand.
ATAGATGTTGGACAATTGAATATTGATTCAGTTGGATACTATTCTCTTAAGGTAGAAACAATAAGAGAAAAACAATTAAACTCAGATGAAATTAAATCAATTATTATAAACGGAATACCTGCACAGGATTGTATTTATGAACCCATAGGTGGACTGGATGCCAGTACCGTTCAACTGGATTATGAATTACAAACAAATCAATCAATAGATGGTATACTTTCTGAAATTGATATTATTGGAGATAATATACCTTTAGGTACAAAGTTGATCCCAATAGATTTTAAATCTGGTGAATTTGGAATTGTCAAAGACTCAAACAATCAATTGTTTATCTATTTTCAATTAAGCAATAGTTCAGAACAAAATTATGAACTTATAGGTGGCTGTGATCAATTAATGGATATTTTTTCGGATAGCGAGTCAGTGAAAGTATATAAGAAACAGATCGATCGTATATCATGCAATTCAGTAAAGTTTTATATTGATATAAAAAAGCAAAATAATGCAAAAATACTAAAATCATATTATTGTTATGATAATGGGCAATGGCAATTATTCTCTAAAGTAAAATCACATCATTTTTCGAACATTAAAAAAATAACTAGTTGTATAAAAAATACACATGAACTAGATATTAATAAAAAAAGAGAAATGATAGTAAAAAATATCTGGTGCAGAACATATAATGAGAAGTGGTTTGAATTGAATAAATGTCAATTTAAGTCTCCATCATTAAATAAAAAAGAACGTTGGGATGTAATTGCGGAGGTTAAAGATAGTGGCTTTTATCTTACGACAGGTGGATTTGAGAATTACGACTATAAGCAGCATTTCAAATTAGTAAAACCAAAGTCAAAAAGAGTACCTAACATAAATTTTTAATGAGGATTACTATGATCAAAAATGAAAGGATTTATATTGGAGCAATTCTATTTTTATTTATACTCCATAGTTGTAACGATACAAAAAGAACTGAAACATATATTTCAGAAGCATTGATTAATAGAGAAATATATTCGGGTTTTCATGGCGACAGTTGCAAGGGGTTTCATGAGCAACAATTTGATCATTGCAAAATTTTTGTAAAAAATATTTATCAAAAATTATTAAAGAAACAAACTTCTTTAAATTGGGAAAAATTTTCCAATTCTAATGATTTTATAAATTTTGCAGAAATGTATAATGATTCCAATGGCGTTATTCACTTAATCGATATCATTGAATCAAAGAGTAATTGTGAAAAAATATTATCGATTGGGTCTGATGATGGTGTACAAGTTTGGTTGAATGGTGATTCTTTATTTTCGAATCATAATTACTGGGGACGTGCAGTAAAAAAGCATGATGATCTAATTAAAATAAAATTAAAAAAAGGAAAGAATATTTTACTTTATAAAGTTGACCAAGGTGGAGGAGCCTGGGGATTGTACCGGCATATTTTAGATGAAAATGAAATAGAAAATGTTATCACGGGGTATGGTGGTCGATTATGGGATATTTTTAGAGATATTCCGGAGTCTTGTATTATTGATGATACATGTAATTTCATAACAGTTAAAGAAAAAATTTTGTCTAAACAAAATAATCTAAAAAATATATGTCGGTTACCTGGAATTAAAATTGAATGGTTGGATTTTGATAATGAAATAATATCATCAAAAGTATATAGAGAAATCCCTGTAAAATTTTTTTTACCGCAAAATCACGAAGAGAAACTATTATTAAGAGTTTCTGTGCTAAATAAAGATCAGTCGATAAGAATTAGGGAAACGATACCGATTTTACAAAGATCATCTGCCAACCGATTGGCTAAAGAATTGGCTAAATATTCAAATCAGGATATAATAACAAAGGTTAGGCAAGAAGCTGTTAAGTCGGTCTTTCACTTAACAAATGATACGATAACATTAAAAACTGAATATTCCACTAGAATGAAAGCGCATATTTTGTATGATTTGTACAGATCTGTTCATAATTTGAAGGAAATATTTCCTGGACCAAATATTATGGGATACAAGTTAAATGATACACCGGAAATGTATCGCGCATTTATACCCAAAGAATGTTCCAATGATAATGTTTCATTTACATTTTTCGTCCCTTTTATTCGACAACAAGACAGAGAATTTCTTCAAATATCACCTGGGAAAAGCCATTTCTATATGGCTCGATGGTCCAAACTTTCTTCTGAATATAATACAATAATTGTAACACCACATGGAGGGGGGGGAGAAAATTTTATCGGAGATACAAAAGGAGAATTGGATAGTATTTATAAAAACGTTTCAGAAGACATAAAATTTGATAAGAGTAATATTAATCTTTATACAGTGAGTAATGGAGCGGTATCAGCATTGTTTTTATTGACTGAAACTAAATTGAAGTTCAAACATGTTGCATTTTTTAGTCCTGATATTGATTTTAATAATGCGGAATTAGAGAAAATTTTAAAATTAATAAAGAGAAAAAATCCTAAAATAAAAATATATATTTGGCACGGTACTAAGGATGAAAAAGCGCCAGTAGAGCGGACAAGAAAACAGGTAAAAATATTTAAGAAATATTTTACAGTGCAGTATACAGAAATTGAAAATGGAACCCATAGTTTTTATATGGAAGCAATGGGCTCAAGGTTCTTTAAAGAAATATATATCAAATAGTCAGGGATTAATATTTATAATGTAAATATTTTTAAACTAAATGGAGAACACCATGTTGATAAAATTTATAAATAACTTATTACCCATTTTTATAAGTATTGTTGTGTTTACAACTATTGTTGAAGCAGAAGAATATTCCATAGAATATAAACTAGCATCAATTGAAGTCGGATATAAGTTACCAGAAAACCATCAATTTGTTAAGCGTCTAGGTTACTTATTAAAAAGTTTGAGTAATAAATATCCAGAAAATAAAAATCAAATAGGAAAAATGACCACTACTTATATGGATTTATTAGAAAAAAAAGGAATTGATGAAAATATGGAAAATATTATGGAAGGATTAAATACCTTAGAAATTCCTAAATCAAAAGATATTGCATATGAGAAATGTATCAGTTCTTATGTTCTGTTACGAAATAAAGGATATTCACATAAATCAAGTTTAAAAAATATAATTCCATATTTAAGGCAGATTAATTCATATTAAATTTAATAGAATAAAACAAAAGAATATTTATGATCTATGCATAACTATTTATATATCTTAATTTTAGAAAATTTAAAATATATTCAAAATAATTGATAATAAAAATTATTGATTGTATTAATGTATTAAATAAATTAGTTTATTCACGGCAAAAAAAATACAGGGATACCATGAAACATTCCAAAAAGTTTTTAATAATAGTCTATTTAATTTTAGTTATCTTATCACAATGTGAAAAAAACGAAGATAGTGAAGCTAAAGATATACCCAACCCCAAAAGCAGTGGCATCACCGTTGATATTGCCACAGCCCAAAAAGGCACACTCCACGAAACCATAGAAACCGCCGCCATCATGGTCGCCTGTCAGAAAGGTGAAATCAATTCCCTGGTCTCAGCGCCCCTGATGGATCTTCGAATCCGTGA
>CAYYMT010000156.1:0-7538 GCA_964472715.1 uncultured bacterium
GGAAAATTTTATACAATTGATGTTGAAACTTTTGATGTAGACACAATTGGTTTTGAAGCGCCTGATTCCGCAACAGCTAATCCTGATGTTTATGTAGCCGGTGGTTTTAATGGACCGCGTGGTGGTTTCTTCACTGATGAAAACACACTCTATACTGCTGATTTTTATCTCTGGACAATTGACAAATGGACATATAGCGATTCACCCGATGCGGTTGATGAAGTTCAGGTTGCTGAAAAATTCGAACTGCAGCAGAACTATCCGAATCCGTTCAACCCGTCAACAACAATTCCTTTTGTTCTTGACAAAAACGCGCTGGTAACATTGAAAGTTTACAATATGCTGGGACAGGAAGTTGCCACATTGGTTAATAACCAGATGACTTCCGCCGGAATGCATACTGTGAAATTTGATGCCACAGACCTGTCTACAGGTATGTACATCTACCGCATTAAAGCCGGTAACCAGATGCAGACCAAGAGAATGATGTTGGTTAAATAATACCGACTATTCTGTTATATAATTGACAAAGGGCTGGTGTTTACCAGCCTTTTGTTTTAATAAGTTTAACACCACAATTTATTGTGGTGCTAAAATATGGAAACAAGATTTAGCAGGCTTCAGCCTACTTCCCAAACAATATATGGAGTTCTATCTCTGTAAGTAATAATTCCTGTTATCAACCTAAAACAATGTCTGATTATAGGAATTATTATTTATAAAAATTTAGTTGAACATATTGTCATAATTTCGCGTAAGAAAAGAAATGGTTTTTTAATAGTGTGAATTCGATGGTAGCATTTTAGCTCCGAAAATGAGTTTTACACCCTCTGGCTTCTCCCTTTTTAGGGAGAACTTGTTTGAGTCTGGTAATAACTACGAATTAATAAGTTATTTGTAAACAAACGGTTGTTAAGGGGTGTCTCCCTTTGTTAAGAGCCTGTCCCGAAACTTCGGGAGGGAACAAGGGGGTTGTGAAATTAATATAAATGCGACATATCCCTAAAATCATATTCACATAAAATAAATAAGGACATAAAAACAATGAAACGACTTTTAATTACATTTTTTATCCTCACCGGCATTTTATTGAGCCAGCCCAAACATGAATTCCGGGCCGCCTGGATCGCGACGGTTTACAATATTGATTGGCCCTCGTCAACCTCACCGGCCAGCCAGAAATCCCAATTAATTCGCATCCTTGATGAAATGGAAGCGGCCAATATGAACGCGGCTGTCTTGCAGGTCAGGCCGGCCTGTGATGTATTTTATGATTCGGAAATCGAACCCTGGTCCAACTGGCTCACCGGTACTGAAGGGCAGGCCCCGGATCCCTATTATGATCCTCTTGAATTTGCCATACAGGAAGCCCATAAACGCAATATCGAACTACATGCGTGGTTTAACCCCTATCGCGCCAAAAAAGGCGCTAAAAACGGTATCACTGAAGAACATGTATTCAATAAGCACCCTGATTGGATATTAGGTGTTGACAGTCAGAGCAATGATGGCTTGTCAAAGTATAATTATTATGGTATGGAATCCATGATTGGCGCGCCTCAGACTGCCACCGATTATATTCTGAATCCCGGCTTGCCCCAGGTACGGGATTATGTGGTTTCCGTGATCATGGAAGTGGTCAATAACTATGATGTTGACGGCGTGCATATGGATGATTATTTTTATCCTTACAGTGGGATCAGCAATGAAGATCAAAATACTTTTTCGGAATATGACAGGGGATTCACGGATATTGGTGACTGGCGCCGGGATAATATCAATCTGTTGATCGAGGCGATGCATGATAGTATCAAAGCAGTGAAACCGCATGTGAAATTTGGCATGAGCCCTTTCGGTATCTGGAAAAGTGGTATTCCGGCAGGTATTTACGGACTGGATGCCTACAGCACTTTATATTGTGACGCCCGCGCCTGGTTGCGGGGAAATTATATCGATTATCTGGCGCCGCAGTTATACTGGCCTTTCGGCGGTTCCACCGACTATAAAAAACTGATGCCCTGGTGGGCGGAACAATCCGGGAAATATGGCCGGCATCTCTATACCGGCAATGGCGCCTACCGGATCAATGACTGGTCTGCCGGCGAAATGCCGCGCCAGCTCCGCTACAACCGGATCAAAGATCATTGCCTGGGCAATATTTATTATAATGTTTCCAGCCTGCTGAATAATCCCAAAGGATTCCTCGATTCTTTGAAAAACAATTATTACCAATATTCAGCCCTGACGCCGCCAATGCCCTGGCTGGATTCAATTCCGCCCCATTCGCCACAGAACCTGCAATTTAGCCAGAATGATGGTTCTTTTATCATGACCTGGGATTCTCCGGAAATGGCTGCTGACGGTGATTCTGCTTACCGGTACATCATCTACAAAAATGTCAATTTTATGGGTGATTTGAGGAATCCGGAGAATATCGCTGCTATGGTATCGGGTCGTGTGGATTCCATTGCTCTGGATGCCACTTCTGATGGCCATTACGCCATTACCGCTGTTGATCGCATGAGCAATGAGAGTGAGCCGCTGTATACCGGTGATGTTGCCGTGGAAAAAGTGGATGTAGCAGAGGAATTTCAATTGCTGGACAATTATCCCAATCCTTTTAATCCGGCTACAACAATTCCTTTTGTTTTGGACCGGTCGGCAGCTGTTGATCTGATCATTTATGATCTGCTGGGACAGGAAGTGGCTGTCTTACTGGATAATAAAAATATGACCGGCGGTCATCATGAGATAAACTTTGATGCTTCCCATTTGCCAACGGGCATCTATTTTTACAAAATCAGTACCGGTGAGAAGCAGCAAATCAAACGAATGCTGCTGATAAAATAGATATATCAGAAGGAAACAAGGGGTTGCTACCCCTTGTTCGCTCATGAATGATTGAGAAAAAGGCAAGGGGTTTAAACCCCTTGTTCAGACCTTGATCACAATTCCGGAATATATTCTACCGGAATCGGCCCATAGTCGGACGCGGCAATATTATCCAGCACCTGCTGGTCGGTTTTCGCGCCTGGAATAGCCACATGGGTTGCCGGATGAGAAATACAAAAACGCAGACTGACCTGTGCTTTGGTCTGATCCGGATAGCGCTTGTAGAGCGGTTCCATTTTTTCCAGTTGGGAGAGATATTTTTTGAGTTTATCGGGCGAGAGATTCATGCTGCGATGATCATCTTCGTCAAAACGGGTGTTTTTATCAAATTTACCGGTCAGAAATCCGAAGAGCAGGGGAATGCGGACAATGACACCAGTGCCATATTGTTCCGCTTTTTTAAACAGCACTTTTTCGGCTTCCCGCTCCAGCAGATTATAGCGCACCTGAATCGTATCAATCAGGTCATGGTGCTCGTCCAGCAGGAAAGCCTGTTTGGTTTCCTGAAAGGATTGTACGCTCCAGCCGGCGTGTTTGATCTTGCCTTCTTTTTTGAGTTTTTCCAGGGCCCGCCAGGGATCGTCCCTTTCCAGCTTTTCAGTGTCGGGACTGTGAAGTTGCAGGAGGTCCAGGGCCTCGACATTCAGCCGCTTCAGGCTTTTTTCCGCGGCGGAAATGATATAGTCATAGTCAGCATTTTGCGTAATGGCGCCATAGCCTTTGTCATCTTCTTCCGAGGCGTTATAAAAGTCATTACCGGCTTTGGTGGCGATGACCACTTTGTCTTTTACACCCATTTCCTCGACAACTTCACGGACGAGATTTTCCGAATGGCCAAAGCCATAGACATCGGCGGTATCAATGAAAGTGACGCCGTTTTCGATGGCTTTTCTGAGTGCGTTTCTGGAAACATCGTCGTCAGTCTCACCCCAGTTCATGCCGCCGATCGCCCAGGCGCCAAAACCGATGGTTGATACTTTGGGTCCGTTTTTTCCTAGTTTTGTGTACTTCATATTTTATGCTCCTTTAGTTTGGAATGGATTGTTGTAATTTGTCAAATACTTTTGAACGAAACCGATATAGTTTCTGATTCTGCCGGGTGGGATGCACCCGGTTTGTTAAAAATATACCAAACAGCTGCTTTTCCGGATCGATCCAGAGCGCGGTGCCGGTATACCCGGTATGCCCAAAGGAGGATTCGGAAAAATATTGACCGGCGGAATTCTGTCCGGTGGGTTTTCCCCAGCCTAAAGCACGGCTTGTATTGCCGCTGATATCCTGTCGCTTGGTAAATAATTCCACTGTTTCCGGATTAAATATTTTCTCGCCGTTGTAATGGCCTTTATTCAGCATCATCCGGCAGAAAATCGCCAGGTCTTCGGCGGTGCTGAAGAGGCCCGCGTTTCCCGAAACTCCGCCCAGATAGTAAGCATTTTCATCATGAACCTTTCCATGGACAATACCACCTCTTAAAGAATCATATTCTGTAGGAGGAATACGGTATAGATAGTCCTCAGGCGGATTAAAAAAAGTGTCATCCATACCCAGGGGTTCAAATAATCGCTGGTGTAAAAACTGATCCAGCGGCTTGCCGGTTATTCGTTCCACTGCTTTTGCCATGGTGATAAAGCCCAGACAGCTGTAAACCATTTTTTCTCCTTCCGGTTGCTCCTGTTCCAGGGTGTAAAGTTTTTTCAGCATACCGGCGGGATTGTCCGTTTCCTGAAAAAGCGCTTTCCAGGCCGGCAATCCGGAGGAATGAGTGAGCAGATGATAGAAGGTAACCTCTTCTTTGCCACCTTCGGCGAATTCCGGAATGACGTTGGCAACCTTTTGGGTTAAGTTAAGTTTTCCCTCATCATAGAGCAGCATCGCCGCGCTGGTGGTGGCGACCACTTTGGTTACTGAAGCCATGTCAAAGATAGCCCTTTTACTCATTTCACGGGAATTATTGTCATAGGTAAAATTCCCGCCGGCTTCGTAATAAAAAACAGTATTATTCCGGGCGGCGAGAAAAACAAATCCCGGATAGGCTGAGTCCCTGACACCCTGATGGAGTAATTGGTCCATAACAGCCAGTGTATCTTCATTTACTTCGGTGGATGAATTGTATTCCAAAACCTGGGGGTCATTTTGGCATTGATATAGAAAAAAAAGCGAAATCAGAAAAGTCAATATAATCATTTTTGCATATTGAAGCATTATGGATTCCTCCGTTATTAAACATTCAATAATAGGATAAGGATTTTTATCAGAAATTACAATGTTTTGTGGGTATAAAATAAAAATTGTGCTTCATGCAATATTACAAGGTTAAAACAAAATTATTGATTTAGGTAAAAAATTTGCTAACCTACCACTAATTTTTGGTTATTAATTACTGTGATATGAGTGCTGAATTGATAAATTATAGATGCAGTAAATAGAAATCATAGAAAGTCGATCATCATGAAAAATAGTTTTTTTATCATACTAATTGTTGCCGCTGCGGTATTTGCCGATGCTTATCCCGATCAACATTTTGAATACCGGGACATAAAATATCTATTCGATAATGCCGTAGAAATTGAGAATATTGTCTTTAATAATGGTGATGAAGCCATTGAACTGGCTGAGGATGCCACTACAGGGTCGATCGTTTTCGCACCTGACAGCGCTGATTATCCTTTCAATGAAGGACTGCCCTCCTGGAATGGGTTTGCGCCGGGGCAGGAACAATCCGCTTTTGCCGTGCAAATGAGATTTCCCTACGGCAATGGCTGGTCTCCCTGGGTGACAGTGGGGTTCTGGAAGGATTTTATTTGGAGCAGTTACGGAAATACTTCATGGAACGGCGGTAAAGTTAATATTGATGAGTTGGAACTTTACTCTTACGTGGATAAATGGCAGTTTAAAATATTGATGAAGCGGAACAATTCTTCCCTGGCCACTCCGAAAATTAACAAACTGAGTTTTTTCGCCAGCGATTCCCGGACAACAGATGCTTTTGATTTATTGACTGTCCTGGGGGATAATCCGGAACCGGTGTTCATTGACACGGAATTCTATTACCAATATGGTCTGGATGATGAAATTGGCGGTTCCATCTGCTCGCCTACATCGGTGGCTATGATCCTGAGAAGTTATGGTATAGAAGTCGAGCCGGTACAATTCGCCCGGGATACGAAAGATCCGGTATACGGAATTTTCGGTGTCTGGCCGCGGGTGGTTCAGAATGCGTCGGAATTTGGCCTGGATGGCGCTGTAACGCGATACAGGAATTGGAGTGACCCCCGGGAAGTACTGGCAAATGGAGGACGGATTGCGATTTCTGTCGGCCAGCCACTTTATGCCGGACACCTGATGATGCTGGCGGGATTCAATGATAATGGCAAACCGATCATCCATGATCCGGCGCAATCCAATGGATATTCCTATATTTTTGATAAGTCAGCCTTGTCACGGTCCTGGTTTGAAAAGGGCGGTGTTTCCTATACTTTTTATTTAAAGGACAGCCTGCCGGTTACATCCGTTGATCGTCAGTATGAAGGGAAACCGGAAAAGTTAAGTATCATTTCCAATTATCCGAATCCCTTTAACGGCGCAACTCAGATAAAATTTATACTGGACAAACAGCAGGCTGTCAGCATTTCTGTTTATGACATTCGTGGAAATTGTGTTTTTAACCGTCAATATCGTCAACTGGACAAAGGAACCCACACCCTGGCCTGGAATCCGGAAGAATTTCAGGGCGACAAACTCAGTACCGGAATTTATATTGCCCGGCTCAAAACTGAAAATAATACCTATGCGACAAACATGATCTATTTAAAATAGTCTGTTAATCAATGAAAAAAAGGAAAATTTTTAAAGAGACAATAAAGACCTAAAAATGAGAAAAAGTATTTTAATCACAATAAGTTTAGTATTATTTTGTCTCAGACCGGATTTAAATGCAGATACATTGACAGTCGGGATTTCTGACTGGCCGCCCTGGCAAATGTCAGATAGCGAGCAGGGCTATACGGGCATAATGACTGATATTTTCCAGGAGGCCACAAACAGAGCCGGTATTGAATTGAAATTGATCCATATGCCGAATATCAGACGGAACGAACTCTGCTGGGGGAAAAGTGTTGATGTGGAGATGGGAGTCAGTCCCCGATGGCGGCAAAAATATGCCGATGTCTCGGTATACACAGTACCGGTATTTGAAACCGTCAATGTCGTGGTGGCGAAAAAGAGCCGGTTTTCTAAAACCGATAGTTTATCAACTTTTTACGGCAGCACAATCGGCACGAATCTGGGATATTTTTATGCCGACGGATTCACCGCCGCCTTTGATAAAGGATTGATTCGTCGGGAAGATACTTCCAAAGAAGGCCCGTTAATTATGTACAAACTGATCAATGAGCGGGTTGACGCCATTATTTTAGACAAATATGAAGCGCTTCACTGGTTCAAAAAACTGGAATTGGAAAAGGAAAATTTTGAATTTGTCTATGAATTTAAAACCATTACTGATCTGCGAATACGGTTGCACAAAAACAAAAGTCCCTTGCTACAAAAACTCAATCAGAAATTGATTGAAATGAAAAATGATGGTACGATTCAAAAGGTATTGGACAACTATATCGATTGAGTTTGCCTCACTTCGATCGCAATGA
>CAYYMT010000157.1:0-7468 GCA_964472715.1 uncultured bacterium
ACCGCTTTTAACAATGCCAATTTAATCACAATTATCCAGGTAAAAGTTGGCGAACAAGCCTTTGGCACTTCCGCCGGTGATGGCATGGTGGCGGCAACCTTTCGCTCCCATACCAACAAGGATTTACAAATAATGAAAGACCGGGCTATCAAAACAGCAACTAACCTGGCCGCTACATTCGATCTGGATCTTGATTTTGAAGAAATAGAAGAATTTTCTGCAACCAAAAATCATGAGCAGGCTTTCGATATGGTCAAAAAAGCGGCTGATAAAACAGGCCTGACAATTGAAACTGTTACCAATCCCTTTCCCTGGTCTGAAGATTTTGGTTTTTTTACCGAAAAGTATAAGGGATGCTTTTTCGGACTGGGAAGTGGAAAAAATCATGCGCAATTGCATAACCATAATTATGATTTTCCCGATGAATTGATCCCCACCGGTATAAAGTTATTTTCAACCCTGTTAGACATTCCGGAGTAAACTCATGAAAAGCAGTTCCTGCATCGAATTAAACAAAAAAATGTTCGCTAAAAATGTCCGGTATTTACAAAAGCGGATTGGTACGGCGAAATTTACTTCTGTCATCAAAGGTAATGCCTATGGACATTGCATTGATAATTTTCTGCCCATGGCGGAATCGGTTGGTGTGGATAGTTTTGCGGTTTTTGATGCCGGTGAAGCGGAGCGGGCGCTGAAGATCAAACAGCCGGAAACCGACATCATGATCATGGGTATGATCGACAATGATGAACTGGAATGGGCCGTGGAAAACCAGCTCTCTTTTTTTGTTTTTGATTTTGACCGGTTGGAAAATGCGATTAAAGCCGCAAAGAAGATCAACAGGAAAGCCCGGATTCATGTGGAAATCGAAACCGGTATGAACCGGACCGGCTTTGAACTGGAAAAACTGGAAACATTGGTGGATATCCTGAGAAAAGATAAAGACCATTTGGTTCTGGAAGGAATCTGTACTCATTACGCCGGTGCCGAGAGTATTTCCAATCATGCCCGCATCACAAAACAATTCGATGTCTTCATAGAAGCGAAAAACCGGCTGGAAAACCTTGGAATCCGGCCTAAATATTACCACAGCGCCTGTTCAGCCGCCGCTCTGACCTACAAAAATACGATCATGGATATGGTGCGTTTCGGCATCGCCCAGTATGGATTCTGGCCCAGCCAGGAAACCCGCATGTATAATATGCTTTCCAAAGACAATGGGTTTACCAAAGACCCGCTGACCCAGATTTTAAGTTGGAAAAGCCGAATAATGAATATCAAGGAGGTGCCGAAAGGCGAATTTGTCGGCTACGGTACCACCGCCCTTATGACCAGAAAAACCAAAGTCGCGGCAGTTCCGGTGGGATATGCTTACGGATTTGCCAGAAATTTGAGCAATATCGGGCATGTGCTGGTGCGTGGCCGCAAAGCCTCGGTGATCGGCATGGTCAACATGAATGTGATCCTGGTTAATGTAAACGGCATTCCGGGAGTTCAAAAGGAAGACCAGGTTGTCCTGATCGGCAGACAGGGGCGCAAACGCATCACGGTTTCATCCTTCTGTGACATTACCAAAAATGTCAATTATGAATTATTAACCCGGCTGCCTGAAACAATTCCCAGAAAAATCATATAATTTCAAAAATATAGTTCCGCCGACTTTGTTTTTTCATTTTTATTTACTAAAGTGGAATAGGTAATAACTTATAAAAACAATAGTTGGAGAAGCAAATGGCGGATTTTGAAACTGCTTTTGATAAGATGATCAGACGTGAAGGTGGATTTGTTTTATCAACAGTGGATAAGGATTTGGGCGGGCAAACCTTTGCCGGAATTGCCAGGAATTATCACCCTAACTGGGAGGGATGGGAATTAATCGACCGTAATGAATTGGATAATCCCCGGTTAACCCGGAAAGTGAGAGAATTTTATCGGGATGAATTTTGGCAGCAGTGCAGCGGTGATAAAATTGACAATCAGCAAATAGCCGCATCCATATTTGATTTTTCCGTCAATGCCGGGCTGCGAACAGCGGCGAAATTGGCGCAACTGGTTGTCGATGCAATTCCCGACGGTATCATCGGACCGAAAACCCTGACCAAATTAAATGACTGTGACGAAGAACTATTCATCAGCAAATTCGCGCTGGCAAAAATCACACGCTACACTGAAATATGTAAACGCAATCCAACCCAAAAGAAATTTTTATTGGGCTGGATCAACAGAACTCTGGGGGATTTGGTATGAACTTATTAGGAATCGGAAAAATAGTTGAATCCGTCGGTAATATTGCCGATGACCTGATCACTTCAAAAGAAGAAAAACTAAAAATCGCCCTGGACGAAAAAAAGATGTATAACGAATTGATGCAGGGACAACTGGAGGTCAATAAAGAAGAAGCAAGGCACGGCAGTATATTTGTGGCGGGATGGCGCCCCTTTATCGGCTGGGTTGGCGGTATTGCCCTGGCTTATCAGTTTTTGCTTTATCCCTTACTGATCTGGGGATGGACAATTTGCCAGGCAAAAGGCTGGATTCCGGAGGAAATTGACCCGCCGCCTGTATTTGACGGGGGGCCACTCTTCGCAATTGTTACCGGAATGTTGGGAATCGGCGGTTTGCGGAGTTATGATAAAATGAAACGTATAGATACGAAAACGGTGGACTCGGGCCGAAAAAAGAAATAAAATAAAGCTCTTAAAAAGCAATTATTTATTGCACGCATATTACAACTTTGAAAATGCTCCTATCATATTTACTGATTTTTAAAATTCGTGGATTTTTTTTTAGCCATTAAGCCTGATTTTTTCTATATTATCCGCAATTGTCAATTTTGACAGAGGGAATGTAGAATTTTTTATATTTCTTCGTAAATATTCTATTTTAAAAAGGGGAGAAAATCTATGACTCAAGCCATTAAAAGAACACTACGCGATTCTGCCGCTGCCCGTTGGACAGCGCTGGCAATTGTTTCTTTTACAATGTTTGCCGGATATTTGTTTACCGATATTCTGGCGCCGTTAAAACCATTGTTGACTTCCGAAATGGGCTGGACCAGTATTGATTTTGGTAATTACCAGCTGGGATATGCAATTTTCAATGTACTTTTATTTATGCTTATTATTTCCGGATTTATTCTGGATAAAAAAGGCATTCGCTTTTCTTTAATTTTATCAGCCTTTATTATGATGCTGGGTGCCGGGATCAAATATTTTGCTTTGAAATATTCTTTTGATGTCGGTGCAACAACCTGGGGAATCAAATCACAAATTTTCTGGGCGGGATTCGGATATGCCACCTTTGGTGTTGGTGTCGAATTTGCCGGGATCACCGTATCCAAAGTGGTTGTGAAATGGTTCAAAGGCAAGCAGCTGGCTCTGGCCATGGGCCTGCAAGTCGCTATCGCCCGCTTGGGATCTGCGGCAGCATTGGTTGTGCCCCCCTATTTCGCCACCAGATTTAGCATAACAACCCCGGTAATGCTGGGATTTGTCATGCTGGTGATCGGGCTGCTGGCTTTTATATTTTATTCTTTCATGGACAGAAGATTGGATGCCCAACTTCATATAGAACGAACCGAAAGCGGTGCCGCAGAAGAAGAAGGTTTCCGTCTGTCCGATGTAGGCGCAATCCTGAAAAACCGTGGGTTTTGGTATATCGCAATACTCTGTGTCCTTTTTTATGGCGCGGTTTTCCCATTTTATAAATACGGAACCGATCTTTTCGTCAATAAATTTGGATTGCCGCTGAACTGGGCCAGTCGTGTTCCATCGATTGTACCGTTTGGAACAATTGCCCTGACCCCGCTTTTCGGTAATATCTATGACCGTAAGGGAAAAGGCGCCACAATTATGATCATCGGTTCGCTAATGTTAACTTTCGTACACCTGGTGCTCTTTGCACCCTTTATTACAAATGTATGGGTTGCTGCCGTTGCTGTGGTTATCCTTGGTATCGCATTTTCATTGGTCCCCTCAGCCATGTGGCCTTCAGTTGCAAAAATTATCCCTGAAAATCGATTGGGAACTGCTTTTGCGCTGATTTTCTGGATACAGAACATTGGCCTGGGATTCATTCCCTGGTTACTTGGTTTTGTACTGGAAAAAACAAATCCCAACATAGCGCTGCAATTACAACAGGGACAGGACGTTGTATATAATTACACACCCACAATGTTTGTTTTCGTTGTACTGTCGGCCTCTTCAATTCTGGTGGCCTTTCTGCTGAAACGGGATGATAGAATATCCGGTTATGGTCTGGAAGAACCAAATATGGCAGAAAAACGATAAAATATTATTTATATATTATAAAGAGTCCCGTGAATCCGGGACTCTTTATTTTTTAAAACATCTACCTCACTGATATTCAAGCCTTAAAAAAATTGGAAAAATTCACAAAAATTCGCTTTGAATCGTTATAAATTCAAAATAAATTATCCTATATATTGTACAATTTTTAAATTTACATACAAAATATGGTGAAGAAATGAAAACTATTCAACCTAAATGGACAGAAGAAAGAGAACGTGTTCTCAGGGATAGATACCTTTACAAAGAGGAAAAAACCTGGCAGGACCTTTCCGCCAGAATCGCGAAAAGCGTTAAAACAGATATTTATGACGATATATTAAATTTCAGGTTTCTTCCCGCCGGAAGAATTCTGTCGGGACTGGGTACAGAGACGGTTAAGACCTTTTTTAATTGTTATGTGTTGGCTTTTGAAGACGTGGGTGATGGTGTGGACAGCCGTAGCGCGATCATGGATCTATTCACCCGTGTTTTTGAAATTAGCGCCAGAGGTGGTGGTGTCGGTATCAACTGGTCGCCATTGCGTCCCAAAAACAGTAAAATAACCAAAGTCAACGGCGAATCCTCCGGCTCTGTTTCCTGGATGGAATCTTTGAATGCTTTAGCGGGACGGATCAGTCAGGGCGGGTCCCGGCGCGGCGCTTATATGTTTGGCCTGGAAGCCTGGCATCCGGATATCGAAGAATTCATTACCACCAAGCGTGACCTGTCTAAGCTGGAAAATGCGAATCTGTCTGTTTTTGTATCCGATGATTTTATGGAAGCGGTTAAAAATGATTGGGACTGGAATCTGGAATTTCCTGATCCCGCCCATGAAAAATATGATAGCGAATGGGATGGCGACCTCAAGGACTGGAAGGAAAAAGGATACCCGGTAAATCACTATAAAACCATTAAAGCCAAACAGTTATTCAACCTCATTACCGACTATGCCCATAACAATGGCGAACCGGGATTAATATTTCTGGAACGCTATAATAAATATAATATTGCCAATGAAGACGAAAAAATAGTGGCCACCAATCCCTGTGGCGAGCAGGGTTTGTCTCCCAACTCTGTCTGTAATTTAGGGTCTGTCAACCTGACCCAATTTGTTGATGTGGACACCAGGGAAATACTTTACGACCAACTGAAAGAAACCGTGCATTCCGCCACTGAATTTCTGGATGAAATCATTGACATCAATCCCTATTACCTGGATGTTACCCGGCAGCATCAACATAATTTTCGTAAGATCGGGCTGGGCATCATGGGACTGGCGGATTTCCTGATCCTGAAAAATATCGTTTATGGGTCTGAGGAATCTTTTCAGGTAATGTCGGAGGTTATGCGCTTTATTCAAAATGAAACCTTCCGCAAATCCGCCCTGCTGGCAAAAGAAAAAGGGCGGGCCCCGGTCTGGAAGGATTATATGCTGCACAATCCCTACATTCAGCAACTGGAAACCGATGTCAAACTCCTGATTGAACAATACGGCCTTCGCAATACCCGCTTGCTAACCGTCGCCCCAACCGGTTCCATCGGCATGCTGGCCGGTGTATCCTCGGGCGTGGAGCCTAATTTTGCTTTCGAACTGACCCGCGCCGACCGTTTGGGCGAACGTCGTGTTATTCACTGGCTACCGGAACAAAAAGAAACATTAGGCCTCAGTGACGATGTATTTGTGGAAGCTTCCCGGTTATCCTCCAAACAACATGTCAAAATGCAGGCGACTATCCAAAAATTCGTTGACACCAGTATCAGCAAAACCATTAACGCCCCGGCCGAAGCCACCAAAGAGGACGCGCGGGATGTTTACCTCTATGCCTATGACCATGGCTGCAAAGGAATCACTTACTATCGTGACGGATCCCGTGTCGGGGTCCTTCGCAAAGAAGAAAAACAGGAAATGGAAAACGAGGTTTCCGAACTGGAGAAAATGTTCAAAGAAGCCGGACGGGAAGTCATCAATGATAAGATAAAAATCCCTCTGGAACCACCGGTGAAATTATACAAGCGCCGCGACAACAAACATAAAAAATGGTACTTTTTCATCGCCTTTGCTGACCAGGCCTGTACCCGTCCTTTTGCTTTATTTATCAAGACCAACAACAGTGTCTCAAAGGACGTAGCCGACTGGATCATTTCCAAAATGGAACGTATGATGGCCAGGGAAGGCATTCATGAAGACCTGATCGATGAACAGGTGAAAAAATATTCCGATCAGGATAATGTGGATAAAATCGCCCGTACAATTAGTATGTCCTTGCGTCATAATATACAAATCAAGCGAATTGTCGAAACATTAGGTAAGTGTGAGCCGGAATTTTCCTCGCTGTTGTTTCACATCAAAAAACTTTTGGAAAATTTTATTCCCGACGGGACTCCTATTAAAGGAACTTGTCCGGAATGTGGCTATGACCATTTGGTCTACCAGGAAGGCTGTATGTTGTGTCCCTCCTGTCAATGGTCAAAATGTGGTTAGTTAACTCCGTTCACTTAGCAAAAGCCCTGTTCCGGACAGGGTTTTTGCATATTAACAATCTAATCCTTTTTAATTTTTTCAGAACATAAATAATTCCTTACCACAGTCCAAATGTAAAACTTTAGGTTGCTTTTGCTGACCATTAACCAGTAAATTAGCCACAATGCAAAACAAGAAAATCAAATTATCAATTTTAACTCTCGCTTTGATCATTTATATGTTCCATGATTTTCTTCCCTACCATAACCATGGCGCCAATCATTTCCTTAAACCGGGCACAAGTCAGAACCTTACCAATACAGTCGAAAATGACAATGAATGTGACGGCCATGAAATGTGTGTCACCTGTATGCTAAAGGTCAGAAACCAATTTCAGCATAATCACCAGGAAATTGATTTTCATGCCGCCGCCACAAAATTGATGCTAACAATTAAGAATGTTAAACTGCCAAAGCATTTATATGCCTATTCATATCAAACTGGCAAAATCCATATATTAAAATCCAAATTCACAAAACTGCCCCATTCCCTGCGGGCCCCACCGATTATCGTGTAACTTCATCACAACATTTTTTTTGACTGGTTAGTCAACCGGTTATTGTCAATCTGCAATTTTAAAGAAGGTTACAACGATGATAAGATATCTGATTTCAATTCTTTATTTGTTGGCGATTATAAATTTTGCCAACGGTCAACA
>CAYYMT010000158.1:0-1808 GCA_964472715.1 uncultured bacterium
ATTGCATAACCCACAATTTCACCATTTTGTGCCACGCCGTCAAATTCGATTTCTTTGGCATTTTCCAGGAATTTACTGATAACGGTGGGATGATCAGGGGAAAGGGTAACCGCTTTTTTGAGATAATTTTCCAGTTCTACATCATTGGATGCCACTGCCATGGCCGCGCCGCTCAGCACATAGGAGGGACGGATCAGCACCGGATATTGATGCTCTTTGGCAAAGGTTTTGGCCTCTTCGATTGAACTCATTTCCTCCCAGACCGGCTGGTCAATATTCAGTATATCCAGCATGTCGGAGAATTTTCTGCGGTTTTCGGCACGGTCAATATTTTCCGGTGAAGTTCCCAGCACACGAACACCATTCTCATGAAGCTGCAATGCCAGGTTATTGGGAATCTGGCCGCCTACAGAAACAATTACCCCAATGGGATTGAATTCCCGGTAGATTTCCACCACGTTTTCAAAATTAATATCATCAAAAAATAAATAATCAAATTCATCATAATCGGTACTGACAGTTTCCGGATTATAATTGAGCATAATAGTTTTATAGCCCAGACTGCGTAACGTTTTACCAACATTGACGCCGCACCAGTCAAATTCAACGGAACTTCCGATGCGATAGGCGCCGGAACCCAGGATCATGACGGTATTATTGGGAATTTTATCCACATCATGTTTAATGGAATTGTAAGTCAGGTATAGATAATTGGTCTTGGCCGGAAATTCAGCCGCCAGTGTATCGATCTGACGAATTTTCGGATGGATCTTGTGCTCATTGCGAAAATCAGCAACCGATTCGATTTCCCGGTCAGTAATCGTTGCAATCTGTTTATCGGAGAAACCATACTTTTTGGCTTTCAGAATGAGATCAGGTGTGAATTCATCAGACTTGAGTTCTTTTTCAATATTTACGACATTCTGAATTTTGTTCAGAAACCAGCGATTGATTTTAGTTAATTTGTGGATTTTATCGATGGACAATCCAGCTTTCATGGCTTCGGAAATAGCAAAGACCCGCTCCTCAGTAGGTTCTGTCAGTTCCAGTTGCAGATCATCAAATTTATAGCCGTCATTGCAAACCAGCCCGTTAGCGCCAATCTCCAGCATTCGCAGTCCCTTTTGCAAAGCCTCCTCAAAATTGCGGCCAATGGCCATGATTTCACCAACGGATTTCATACCGGTGCCGATTTTGCGGGAAACTTTGCTGAACTTCTTCATATCCCAGCGTGGAATTTTGACCACGCAATAGTCCAGGGCCGGTTCGAAAAAGGCCGAAGTATCCCTGGTCACATTGTTGGGTAATTCATAAAGCCCGTATCCCAGGGAAAGTTTGGCAGCGATAAAAGCGATAGGATAGCCGGTGGCTTTGGACGCCAGAGCTGAACTTCGGGACAATCGCGCGTTGACTTCGATCACCCGGTAATCCTCGGAATCCGGATTGTAAGCATATTGAATGTTGCATTCCCCAACTATTCCCAGGTGTCGAATGGTTTTGATCGCGATTTCCCTGAGCTTGTGATAATCACGATTGGACAGGGTCTGGCTGGGGGCCACAACGATTGATTCACCGGTGTGAATTCCCATGGGATCAAAATTTTCCATATTACAGATGGTGATGCAATTGCCATACTGGTCGCACATGACCTCATATTCAACTTCTTTCCAGCCTTTCAGGGATTCTTCCACCAGAATTTGTGGCGCATGTTTAAAGGCTTTGTCCGCCATTTCGCGAACTTCCTCAATGCTTTTGCAAACACCGGAACCCAGGCCGCCGAGGGCATAAGCCACCCGGATCATCACCGG
>CAYYMT010000158.1:1908-7245 GCA_964472715.1 uncultured bacterium
TCCGGTTGGGTTTTCGCGATAACCTGTTCGACAAATTCCGCGTTCACCGGCAGAAAGTAGACTTCATCGGCCAGGTCTTTTGAAGTTTGAATAGTTGCAATGTTGGGATTTACTAAAATTGTGTAGATTCCTTCTTCTTTCAGCGCTTTGATTGCCTGACTGCCGGAATAATCAAATTCGCCGGCTTCACCTATTTTTAAGGCGGCGCTGCCCAGGATCAGGACTTTTTTTATAGAACTTTTCATAGTTATCTCGTTATTTTGAAATTAAATCAATGAATCTGTCAAAAATAAATAGCGTATCCGTCGGGCCCGGTTCAGCTTCCGGATGGAACTGTACGCTTTTGAATATCCCGGATTCGTGGATCAACCCTTCGCTGGTGTTATCATTCAGGTTTTTAAACCAGGGCTGCCAGCCTTCCGGCAGGGTAGTATCGTCTACCGCATACCCGTGATTTTGCGAAGTGATGTAGCATCGCTTGGTTAGCAGGTCCATCACCGGCTGGTTCTGGCTGCGGTGGCCATATTTCAGTTTATAGGTTTTCGCGCCGGCCGCCAGCCCCATG
This sequence comes from uncultured bacterium, assembly GCA_964472715.1. GTDB lineage: Bacteria > Fidelibacterota > UBA2242 > UBA2242 > JAFGTP01 > JAFGTP01. The sequence goes on from CAYYMT010000158.1 coordinate 2,474, forward strand.
ATCTGATGTCCCAGGCAAATACCCATCGTGGGTATATTTTGCTCTATTGCCCAGCGCACCGAATCAATGGTTGTTTTCACCTGTTCGGGATCACCCGGTCCATTGGAAATGAAAAGCGCGTCAAATTCCTCCTGTTTCAAATCCGCATCCCAGGGCAAACGCAGGACTTCAAAACCACGGTCAATAAAATTTCGTATTATAGAATACTTACATCCGCAGTCCAGGAGGGCAATCCGTTTGTCCCCATGACCATGAATTTCCTTTTGGGGTATGCTGACTTGAGATACCAAATTAATTTTATTGGGATCCAGATAGTCAACATCCTCATCATTGATAATAATTTTTCCGAGCATCGTTCCGTTTTCTCGCAAAACCTGGGTCAGGGCCCGTGTGTCAATGCCGGAAATGGCCGGTATATTCTCTCTCTTTAGCCATTCAGCCAGGCTCTGAACCGATTTCCAATGACTATAATCCTCTGATATTTCGGAAATGATCAAGGCTTTGATCTGAATGTTGGCCGATTCGAAATCCTCATTCAAGGCTCTCTCTTTTTCGAATGCGGGCACACCATAGTTCCCGATCAATGGATAAGTCAAGGTCAAAATCTCTCCCTTGTAAGATGGATCTGTCAGACTTTCCGGATACCCGGTCATGCCGGTATTAAAGACTATCTCACCCGAGACAGATGCAGCATGACCAAAAGAAGTACCACTGAAAATCATTCCATTTTCAAGTTGTAGTTCTGCTTTTTGTGTTTTCATTTTCCTCACACTTTTTTGTTGTTAACGATTCGCGTAATTTAATAATTTTGTAAAAAAAATCAGAAGGGTTTATTGTTGGGAATATAAAATTGTATTATTTAAGTTTCGGATGAATTATTGTTAAAAATAAAAGGTGAATGATATGGGAAAAAGAGTTGTTTGGGTACTTTTACTTGTAATTCTTGCCGGTTGCGGCCAAAATCAAAGTCTGAATGTAATGAGTTTTAATATTCGGCTGGATTCGGCGCAGGATGGAATCAACCGGTGGACGAATCGCAAAGAGATGGTCTGTAATCTTTTTGACGAGGAGAATATTGATATTGCCGGTTTACAGGAAGTCTTGCCAAATCAATTTAAACATTTGTCGGAAAAGCTTAAGGAATATGACAGTTATGGTGTTGGCCGGGATGATGGACAGCAAGCCGGTGAATCCTGTCCGATTTTGTATCGCAAAGAGCGATTTGAATTATTGGAGAGCAATACTTTCTGGTTGTCCGAAACGCCGGAAACTCCCGGGAATCTTTGCTGGGATACGGTTTGTAACCGGATTTGTTCATGGGTAAAAGTAAAAGACAGAAAGAGTGGGAATACTTTCTATTTTTTCAATACACACTTAAGCCATGTCAGTGCTATTGCAAGGGAAAAATCGGTGGAAATTTTATTGACTCAAATTTCTAAAATTGCCGGGAACTCAAAAATTATTTTAACCGGTGATTTTAATTTTCAGATGGATTCAAAAGCCTATCGGAAATTGATTGAAAATGATAACTTAATACTTCGCAATTCAGCCGAGCTGGCTGAATATAATTATCGGGAAGATGATCATACTTACAACGGATGGGGACAAGGTAATTACCGCCCGATCATAGATTATATTTTTGTAAGTGAAAATTTCCATGCCGAAGAGTACAGAATTCAGGTGAAAAAAGAAGGGAAAGTGTTTATTTCAGACCATTATCCCGTTATTGCAAAAATTTACTGATAATAATGACAACCTTTTTATGTCTGAATTATCAAAAGTCTGTGTGATTTTAAAATAATAGTGCGAAGGAGTATGAATATGAAGACCAGAATAATAGTTTTATCAACATTGGTAGCATTGATGATGAGTAACTGTTTATATAACGAGCGGGTTCGCGGTAATGGCCGTAGTGTTACCTTTGAAGAAAACTACCGGGGCTTTGATAAATTGGAATTTTCCAATGCTATTGAAGCGGAAATAGAATACGGCGATGAATATCAGGTTGTTGTCAGTATTGATGAAAATCTTAAAAATTATGTTGAAATCAAAAAACAGGGAAATCAACTTTCTTTTGGAATGCGTTCCGGTGTTTCCTATTCAAATATAAATTTTAAAGTCTATGTTATAATGCCTGCTTTAAGAAAACTGGAAGCCAGTGGCGCCTGTGAACTAATGGTCAGTGGTTTCAAAAGCAAGGATGACCTTGTCATTGATGTATCGGGTGCAACTGAATTGGAGGCTTTCGTTAATGTGGGCAATCTTTATTTGGATGTTTCCGGCGCCAGTGAAATTGAATTGATCGGCTCAGGAAAACATTTGGAAATCGACGGCAGTGGTGCCAGTGACCTGGAATTGAGCGATTTTAAAGTGCTGACTGCCACTGTAGATATGAGCGGCGCCAGTGAATTGGAAATCAATGTGCTGGAAAGTCTCAGTGCGGACCTGAGCGGCGCTTCTGAAGTGAAATATTATGGCAACCCGCAAATGAAACACATCAGTACCAGCGGCGCTTCGGATATAAGAAGCATGGACCGATAACTAACTAATAAAATAGATCCCATTCTATTGATCCTTTCACGGGAATATTCTGTGAAAGGATTTTTTTTATCCTTATTACAGGACTGGATTTTTACGGCGAATATAGATATATTTTTCTACTGGTTTGCGAATTTAGGTCGTATTTGTGAAGTTTACCTGTTATTGATTATCTGAAAATCAACAACTATGCAGTCTAAAGATGTGGGGATACAAATGGAAAAACTATTTAAACTACAGGAAAATCAAACTTCGGTAAAAACAGAAATTATTGCCGGCATTACAACTTTTTTGGCAACCATGTATATCATTGTTGTTAATCCGGCAATCGTCAGCGCGACGGGGATGCCTTTTTCCGGCATATTGACTGCGACGGTGTTGGTTTCTGCTTTCAGCAGTGTAATGATGGGATTTTATGCCAACAATCCGATTGTAGTCGCACCGGGAATGGGATTGAATGCCTTTTTTACTTACACTATTGTTATCGGTATGGATATTAAATGGGAGGTGGCACTGGGTGCTGTTTTTTGGTCAGGTGTGGTCTTTTTACTCTTATCTGTTTTTAATATCCGGGTTGCCATCGTGAAGGCGATACCGAAACAAATCCGTTATGCCGTGGCGGCCGGAATCGGGCTTTTCATCACTTTTATCGGCTTCATCAAGGCCGGGTTCATTGTCCATAATCCGGACACTTTGATCGGTTTGGGGCAGTTTACAGCACCAGTCATCACTTTTTTGGCGGGATTAACCATTACAGCGATTTTGCTGGTGAAAAGAGTTAAAGCCGCTCTGATTTTTGGTATTGCAATAACAACGCTAATATCAATTCCAATCGGACGGTTGTATGGAGATGCTTCGGCAATTAATTTGGGAGTGCCGACATTAGTCACCTGGCAGGGATTATTTGCGGCGCCGGATTTCAGCCTGTTTTTGACTCTTGATCTGATTGGCTCGTTAAAATTATCCATTATCCCGGTAATATTTGCGCTGGTATTTACTGATATGTTTAACAGTCTTTCCACTTTTATTGGTGTTGCTGAAGCTGCTGACCTGACCGATGAAGAGGGGGAGCCCAGACATGTCAAGGCATCATTGGTGGTAGATTCTGTTTCTACCGCTATTTCCGGTCTGTTCGGCACCAGCAGCGGCACCAGTTATATTGAATCCGCCACCGGTATTGAAGAAGGCGGGCGCACCGGCTTGACGGCTGTTGTTGCCGGTTTGCTTTTTTTGCCATTTATGTTTTTGTCGCCCTTATTGTCGATCATTCCGGCAATTGCCACAGCGCCGGCATTGATCCTGGTGGGTGTTTTTATGATGAAACCGGTTGCTAAAATCAACTGGACCAATCTTGATGATTCGATCCCGGCCTTTTTGGGAATGGTATTGATTCCGCTGACTTACTCGGTAACACAGGGAATCATCTGGAGTTTTTTATCCTGGACAATTATCAAATTACTGATCGGGAAAAAGCAGGAAGTTCCGCTGATGTTGCTGATCATCGATTTCTTTGCGATCTTATCCCTGGTGATTTAATAAAATTTTTATTTTCGAAAAAAAAGTATAATTTTCATTCAGTCAATATTATTGAAAGGTAACCATGAAAATTATTCACACATCTGACTGGCATATTGGTAGAAACTTATATAATAAAAAACGGTATGACGAACACAAACAATTCTTCACATGGCTGAAAAATCATATTATTGAACATGAAATTGATATGTTACTGGTATCCGGTGATATTTTTGATACCGGAACCCCTTCCAATCAGGCACAAGAGATTTATTATCAGTTTTTATGTGAAATTTCACAAAGCCAATGTGAAAATATCATTATTACCGGTGGAAATCATGATTCTCCCTCATTTTTGAATGCTCCCAGGGAAGTATTGAAGAATCTTAATGTGCGAATTTTTGGAGCCATTGAGGAAGATATTAGGGAGCACATCATAAAAATTGATGATCAGGCGATTATATGCGCAGTTCCTTACCTGCGGGAGCGTGACATCCGTAAAGCAGATTTTGGTGAATCCGGGCAGGAAAAACTGACAAATTCACATGCCGGACTGATTAATTATTTTACCGGGATAGTAGAGCAGGCCCGCAAAATTGATAAGACATTACCGATTATTGTCATGGGTCATCTCTTTACAATTGGCGGAAAAGTCATTGAAGGCGATGGTGTCCGGGAACTTTATGTGGGCAATCTGAATAGTGTTTCAGCAGGAAATT
>CAYYMT010000159.1:0-4542 GCA_964472715.1 uncultured bacterium
GCCGGGATTCTGATACCAATAGATGTTCTGGTCGCCAAACCAGCCATTGGAAATAACATCCGTCCAGCCGTCGCCATTGACATCATAAGCGTGGTCGCAACCGCTGCTGACAAATTCTCCTTCCACCTTGATATCACGGAAATTGCTGACTTTTTTGAAATCAGGGCCTTTGTACCAGTTTGGTCCGGCCACAATATCCAGCACTTCGTCGTTGTCGACGTCAAATACAACAGAACTTTCCGCAAAGGGGCCATACCAGTTTTCTGTAGGGCCATCGATTTTTACCGGTTCATATACCGGCGGAATGGTTCGTTTGGTGATTTTTGCATCGCTGATGTCTGTTAGTCCCTGATTAATCCAGATATCAATAGGCGCGCCGTGAATGAAAAAGGATTTGCCCAGAATATCGAGTTTTCCGTCGCCGTTGAGGTCGCCGACTTTGGATTCATGATGACAAACGCCTTCGGAAACGACAGATTCCAGGAAATTACCCTTGCCATCACCATAAAGCACATAGGCTTTTGCCTGGGTTCGATGGTATATCCACCAGGCAGACATCTCCGCCATGAAGATATCAAGATGGCCATCGCCGTTTATATCAGCAATTTGTAAAGAGTGTCCGTTAACGATTTCTTCGATCAAGGTTATTTTTGTCCAGTTTTCACCATCATATTTGTACATATTCAATGATCCCGGATTGTCGCCAGAACTGAGTACCACTTCCGGATATCCGCCTTCAATGAGGTCGCCCACAGCTGAGCGGGAACTACGATAATCACTATCAATAGGATGAACTTCAAACTCATGGTCTTTAATATGCTTGAACCAAAAACCACCGCCAATTATGTCGGTTTTTCCATCAAGGTCAATATCTCCTTTGGCAAATCCTTCCAGGGCACCTTTGTCGGTGTCGAATTGATGGATCAGATGTAATTCCCAGGGTTGGGTTTCCTTTGGATTATCCGGAATTTCTGCGATAAATAATTTACAGACCCAGGTATTCCAGAAGACCAGTTCTTCACGGCCGTCATTATCAAAATCCCCAAACATTTGATCATGATGCTGTTTGCCGCCTTCGTCACTGTTTTTTACAAGGTAACGGTTCCAGGGTTTATCGGGATGCAGATCAGGATAGGGATTTTCCCACCACCAGACTTCTTTGGTGGTCCGCCAGTCGCCTCCCTGGACAATATCCAGATCACCATCGCCATCAATATCAGCAAAGGCGCCACCGGCTTCAATATATTCAGTGCTTTCATCGATCAGGTATTTTTGCCATCCCTTGTCAGTATATTTAAACCAGACCATGGAGGGATTTCCCCAGCCGGCGATGACGAAATCGTTTGTGCCATCTTTGTTAATATCAAATATCAAGGTGGAAACTTGTTCCCCCACATTGGCAAAGGGAAGGTCCCGGTGCAAACTGGAGTAATGCTTCCACTCCACTACCTTTGGTTCTTGCTCGGTTTGCATTCCTGAGCAGGAGAACAAAACAACCAACAATGATAGTAAAATTGTTATATGTAATTTCATCTTTTATTCCTTTCTCTATGATTACTTTTCATATTCTACAAAAAGTACAGGGCCGGGCCAGTTCACCTCAAAGGCATGTTCATGAGGGAAATTCGCCCGAATTTCAAAAATATTTTCGCCTTTTTTCAGAATATCGACAGGTACCGGCTCTTCACAAAAGGCCAGCCGGTGCCATTTTCCCCAACCACCTTTGCGAATCGGTGTCCCATTGATATAAACTTCTCTGTCTGTAGTGCCGCCTGAAAAGGTCGATACGATCATTTTCGCTACAAAGGCTTTGTCCAGGTCATCGGGAATGTAAAATTTACATTGCACAGAACCGGTCTGTGTGCCAAAGGCTTCCGGCACGTCAACAGCCGAATACATTTTCATGGTTCGTTCGCCGTGGTCCAGTGTAATATTATCAACTGCTTCAATCATGGTAATCATTCCCGATTTATCAATTAGACGAGCCGCGATCTTCATGTCCTCCTGGTCAGGTATCCAGCGATTATCCCAATTGACATAAGGATAGAGACCTGATGCTGTTCCGATATGTTTTTGCAGTTTGGTATCTTTCATCCAAAAAATGCCATGCCAGGCATCCAATTCACCGGTCCCGTCCCAACTGAAGTCCTTGTATTTTCCAATAAATTCAACACTTTCAACATTTCCCGATTCGATTTCGCATTCTATTTTTGACAGGTCTGAAATGGTGGAATTCGGCGCCGGAGCAGTCATTTTTCCCGTGGGGTGGTCAACCTTTTCTTTGTCATAATACACACGCAAAACCACCTGGTTTGTCCAGAACCAGCCCCAATCAAAACTGTAGCAGACCTGGTTGTCCACTTCGAGACGAAATTCATTGTCGCCCTGCTTCAGATGGGCCAGGGGAATCTCACAGGCAGCCTGACATTGCTGAAAATGATAACACAGGGGATTGTTCGGTGTATTCTTGATCAATGGCAAAGCAACCGGCGGATTGTCGTTAAAAACCACGCGTTTGTTTTCTGATCCTAAATGTCCACCCCAATAGACCGCGACAAATTCGGCTTTGGTGGCGTGTTTCAGGTCAATGTCTTCGATTGTACGGCTTCCCTTTGTGCTGCGTTCGCCGGTATGATGGGAGATAAAAACGAATTCATTCATCCATTCTGCATCAGGCTCACCATTGCTGCCGCCTTCAATTAGGTGATATTCCCGAAATACATCACCGGATTTTGGATTCGCCTGCACATGTTGCGCAAACCCAATCATTAAAAAACAAAAAACGATCAGCATTATTGCTGACAGAACCCCCCTTTTTCGGTTTCCGAAACTGGTCAAATTTTGATTTAAGTTTTCCATTTGTTTCCTTTCTAAAAGTTTGATTTAAAGTACTTCAATTCCTTTTGTTGCTTGTATATTTTTCACAGAATTTCCCGTAAATACCTTGAATCTTCCCGGCTCCAGTCGCCATTCTTTGGCCAGTCCTTCGAAATATTTCAGGTCTTGTGGGTTCCTGGAAAAGATACCTCATTGGGAACATGAAAAAGGCGATGTCATGAATGACTTTGGATTGGGAGAATAGTTGTTGTATAATGAATAAAACCCGACAATTCATGTTCATGTACTTTCCTATATTTAATTTCCTCCTCAAAATTCACAATAAGTGAACGAATATAAAATAATAAATAATGCACAGGAATGTAAGTAAAAAAATGAGTTTTTTACATACTAGTACATAAAAGTATATTAATATTGGTGAGGCGGAACCGCGGAATTGTATTTCACATAAGCAATTGAACTGTCATCAAATACAATTTAGGAACCAGTAGAAATCTCATCGGAACTTGTAGAGCGAACATCCCTGTTCGCTCAAAATTAGTGGCCTTAAGAAAGACTTCATCCGATTATCAACTGTTATCAAACGATCAGGGATGATCGTTCTACAAAAAAATAATCCGCGCAAATTCACATCATCCGCGAGCATTCTAAATCACAAATTTACCCACTCGTTCCCAAATTGCATTTGGGAATGCTTCTGATCGAAGCTATGAACTGGTTCCCAAATACAATTTAGGAACCAGTAGAAATCTCATCGGAACTTGTAGAGCGACCATCCCTGTTCGCTCAAAATTAGTAGCCTTAAGAAAGACTTCATCCGATTATCAACTGTTATCAAACGATCAGGGATGATCGTTCTACAAAAAAATATCCATGTAAACTTATATCATCCGCGAGCACAGAAGGTTGTGATAAAAATCGAGTTCTGATATTTGGCTGAATCAATATAATACTGTAAATTCAAACATGGATGTTAAAGTCATAAAACGAAAACTCAGAGATGAAAAAAAGGCAAAAGACTGGTCTAAGGCAACAGTTGAAGAACGACTGGATGCTGTAGAGACAATCAATTGCCTAAAGGAAAAAAAATATGCTGAACAAGCATTTCCAAGAGTTTTTAAAATTACTCGAAAAACACACCGTTAAATATTTATTGGTTGGTGGGTATGCTGTGGGATATCATGGGTTTCCCAGATATACAGGCGACTTGGATGTTTTCATTGCAATAAGTGAAGAGAACGCTGCCAAATTAATTAAAGTGTTTTCAAAATTTGGTTTTGAGGAACTCGGTGTTAAAACCAAGGATTTGTTATTAAACGATCAGGGATGATCGTTCTACAAAAAAATATCCGTGTAAATTCACATCATCCGCGAGCATTCTAAATCACAAATTTACCCACTCGTTCCCAAATTGCATTTGGGAATGCTTCTGATCGAAGCTATGAACTGGTTCCCAAATACAATTTAGGAACCAGTAGAAACTCATATATACAATAAAATCTCAACCTATAGAGCAACCATCCCTGTTCGCTCAATATTAGTAGCCTAAAGAAAGACTTTATCTTGCAATCAATTGTTATTAAACGATCAGGGATGATCGTTCTACAAAAAAATAATCCGCGTCAACTCACATCATCCGCGAGCATTCAAAATCACAAATTTACCCACTCGTTCCCAAATTGCATTTGGGAATGCTTCTGATCG
>CAYYMT010000159.1:4642-7166 GCA_964472715.1 uncultured bacterium
AGGGATGATCGTTCTACAAAAAAATAATCCGCGTCAACTCACATCATCCGCGAGCGACTTCAAATTACCGAACGCTCATCTCATTTTTCCCGGGTTCCAGTGAATAGTCTTTTCCCTTATAAATCAATTTCCCTGTCAATCCCTCCGGCAGGGTTATTTCGCACTTTAATTTTCCGCCGAAAGTTTTTTTATAATTTATGGTGACGAATCCCATTGGATGAGGAAATCCACTTTCCACTTCCTTCAGATCGCCTAATTGCGGTTCGATCACAATCGTCTTAAATCCCTCGGAACCGGGCGAAACGCCGGCAATTACATTCAGAAAATCAAACATCGGGTGTGCTGACCAGGCGTGGCAATCGGAGCGGCTTTCAATACCATGCTCAGGAAAGGTTGACAGTCCCATGTCCAGAAATGATTGCCAGGCTGACATTTGGTCAATTATTTGTCCACCGAACCCAACTTTTTTCATGGCCTGAAATAGGTAGAATTTAAAGTATAGCGTCGTTTGAATCAGTGATTTGTCTGTGATGACTTTCTGCATCACTGCTTTTTCCTGCTTTTCGTCAAACATATCCGTCAGGACCGCAAAAATATTGGTGTGTTGCGAATAGACCGTTTGGTTCGGTGTTTCTGCCAGTAAGCCTTTTCCCTCATTATAACATAATTTCATGGTGGCGGTTTTCAGCGGTTCCACCAGATTTTGTAATTGGGTTGCATTACAATCATCGCCAAAATCCCGGAGCAGATGGACAGATTTTTCCAGTGTATAGGCCAGTAAAATCGTCATGTGCGCGGAACCACCTTCACTGATTCCGGGCGGGGAGCCGGCGCTAAAATCGGTGCCGCCGTCGATATGGTTCCAATAAGGGAGCGGCCCCAACATGCCATTCTCATCAATCTTACTGACAAACCATTCCAAAATAAATTTGATGCCCGGCAGTAGAGGTTTGATCAATTCAGGATCGCCCCGGTACATATAATAATCATGCACCATGGCTATGTAAATCAGCGAAAAGGGCGGAATGATCTGGTTACCATTTGATGGATGGTTACTTTTGGTCAATCCCTTGGGCTGCATGGAATTATATAGCTGATGAATAGCATTTCTGGCTAAACGGTCATCACCGGCCACCATTATGGAAATCAGCGCCTGTATTCGAGTATCGCCGACATATTGCAATTGTTCGTAATAAGGGCAGTCCATGTAATTTTCCAGGGCGCATAAACGGGCTGTTCGCCAGGATGCATCCCAAATAGCTTCTAATTTTTTATTATCACTTTTGAAATAGGCTTTTTCCTCCAGCGGATAAGCGGTGAATATGTTGTAAAAGTCTTTTACCAGCAATGGTTCTGTTTGTGTATCAATCGTAATTTTAACATAGCGAAAAACACGAATCCAGAGGGGCTCAAGTTGCTGAGTATTTCCATCAGGTAAAAAGATATCATAATAGCCTTTCATTTTCTTACCTCGCCACTCATTGCGGTTGCCCTTTTTACCATTGTCTCCAAAAAGCGCTTCCTGGTATTGAATTTTGATTTTACTTCCGGCGCCTTGTTCGATTAACAATTGCGGATATCCCATGGTGAGTACTTTATTGTCTAAGAGGATTTCAACGTGGCTATCAGGTGGAATTTTCAGGTTTTTAAGACGATCTGCGTTCAGGCCTTTGACTTGCAGCACTTGAGGCATGGGTTCTTTTTTTTGTTCTAATAATGGAATTGGACGGGGTTTTAACTGCCAGGGCGTACCCAGCCAGGTGTCAAGCCCAAGATGGTTGCCTTTGCCAATGATCTTTACCTTTTTCCAAAGTGTATCATCATACTCCTGAGTATTCCAATCCTTCGGTCGCAAGGCTGTAATCACACTGTCCGTACCTCCGGCAATATAGCCGCCGCCAACGGTTTTACCGGACATGGGAATGGGATAATATCCCTTATCATGACGGACTTTCCAGGAATTATCGGTATTGGCAATATGCTCCGGTTTAGAATCTCCCTGCAGGATAAAGGCGGTTTGAAGGGATATCTGGCGGACGCCATTCAGTTTACCATTGTTCCAGACTTTTGCGGACAACAGATTTTTTCCTTTCCTGAGGAATGGCGCAATATCAACGGTTTCATAGTGCCAGTTCATCGCATCGCCTACAGCCGGACCAAAAACCACCTCTTCACCATTGACATAAAATTTATACCTGGTATCGCCGGAGATGTGTATCAGAAATTTGTCGGGTATTTTGTCCAGTTCAATAATTTTGCGAAAATAATATAAACCGGGACCAATTTGATTTGGTGCAATCCAGTCGGCATAAGAATCATCCTCTAGCTGCCTGGGCAGTGTAACAAAGGGCGTTTGATTTTCTCCCATTACAAAGTGAGTCAGACAAATGAGTAAAAGGAGTGTAGTTTTTAATAATTTTGGCATTTTGAAAATATCCTTTGAGTTTAATTCCCCTGATGTTTAATTGGAAAATAATAAAATTATCAGTTGAATGTAAGGAATATTTTGAATATTTTGCAGACC
>CAYYMT010000160.1:0-7163 GCA_964472715.1 uncultured bacterium
GCAAAACTGTTGAGGATTTTTATTACATGTATTGGGCGCGGATTTGGCTGGATGCTCACCTAACAGAAGGGTGGTATTTTTCCACCAAACTGGCTTCTGATGGACCTGGAAATTTTATTGGTAAATTTGGTGATACTCCTTATGACGGAAATGGTGGTTGGACAGACGCTGTTGCTGCCCATTCCGGCGGAAGAGGAGCGGTCCGGTTTGCGGAAATGCATTTTGGCAGAAAAACCGATAAAATGGGGTTTTCCATGGGTATCTTACCCATGAGCGCGCTGGGAAATCCGGAATATGATCTGCATTTTTATCCCATGTCAACCAGTGATATTCCCTATACAATCGTGAATGCCGCCTCAGCAGCAGGGTTTCGCGGATTTTATAAGACAGGGTCGGGAAAACTGAACCTCACCCTCACGGTGGATGATAATACCGGCAACCGTGTAAATGACGCCAATCCCAGGGACCCTTACAGTCTATTTGCCAATTATGAAATGAAAGTGGGAGATTTGGATGTGACGCCGACTTTTATTGTCACCACAGCCGGTGAAGACATGGCGGCGCCCGTCACAGCCGGCGCCAATATTGGCTTGCCAAAAGTAGCCGGATTTGCACTTTCTGCCGGCGGATATTTTTCATCTCAGGGCGTTGAAGCAGCCGGTAAATACAGTGGTGTAATGACACATATCAAAGCCGTCCGGCCGATAGGGCCCGGGACTTTTGTTTCCTGGCTGGATTACAAGACAATTGATACCGACTGGCAGGATGACAATGTCAATACAGCGCTTATCTGGGTAATGTATAAATATGTTGTTTATAAATCAGAAATTGGTAGCTTTTATCTGGCCCCCACTTACAGGGGAATTTTTCAGAATACCGGAAATGTGGAATATATCAGAAATAAATTTGAATTAACAATGCACATAGATTTTAAATAAAGAGAGTGCTATAGGAAAGGTAGATGAGCCATAGAGATACGCGTCGAGAGCAGCATGATGATGATGAAATTTTTTATCTTGAACCCGGTTTTATTTATGTTGGATCGGAAAAAAGTGCGGTTAAAACAGTCCTGGGAAACTGTGTATCTGTATGTCTTTGGGACACAAAATTAAGGTTTGGCGGAATGAATCACTTTGTTTATCCCTATACAAAAGACAAACGCAAGGCAACAGCGCGATTTGGCAATATTGCCACCAAGACGCTCATAAAGAACATGATCGCCGTGGGAAGTGTCAGCAGTGACCTTGTGGCCCAAATCGTTGGTGGCGCTTCGAAAGAAGACCACACCAGGGACAATTTAGGCCGTGAAAATGTTGCCATCGCCCGGCAGGTTTTAGACCGGGAAAATATAATGATCAAATCCGAAGACATTGGCGGGCATTTAGGACGGAAGGTGATCTTTGATGTACAGAACGGGCAATTAATGGTGATCAAAGTTCATCAGATCAGGGAGACCGACTGGATAAAGCCTTCACTGGATGGGCAAAAAGATGAAAGTGAAAAAGAATGATTGATAATATTACCTTTAAAAAAGTGCGTAAACTGATCTATGATGAAGTCGGTATAAATCTCACTGAAGTTAAAAAAGCCCTGGTCAGTTCACGGCTTCGCAAACGGATGAATGTCCTGAATATTCCCGAATATAAAGACTATATTCATTTTGTTAAAAATGACAAGTCCAAAAAGGAAATTGTACAGCTTTTTAATATCATTTCAACAAATGTGACCCATTTCTTCAGGGAGAAAGACCATTTTGATTTCTTTGAAAAAGTATTCCTGCAATCCAAAAAAGAAGGCCGGGACCGCTATCGAATATGGTCGGCGGCTTGTTCCTCCGGTGAAGAACCTTATTCTATTGCCATGACCCTTGAAGAATTATTGCAGGGGGAACGATATGATTACAAAATCCTGGGTACGGATATTTCCACAAAAGTACTGAACATGTCCCTGCAGGGAATTTACCAGGAAAAACAAATGCAAACGGTTAGTTCCAGGCTAAAATTAAATTATTTTACGAAATATACCGATGATAGAGATTTAACCCTCTATCAAATCGATGATCGAATTAAACGTCGTGTTTTGTTCAAAAGATTGAATTTGTCCAAGCCACCCTTTCCGCTGAAAGGCAACCTGGATGCAATTTTTTGCCGGAATGTTATGATCTATTTCGATGATATTGTAAGAACAAGACTTGTACAGGAGTTTTATCGTTTGTTAAGACCCGGCGGCTTTCTCTTTATCGGGCATTCTGAAAGCCTGGCGGGATTGCAGAATATCGATTTTAAATTAATAAAAGCCTCTATCTATAGAAAAGAATTATAAAGGAGCAGTAATTATGAGAAAAATATTATTTGTAGATGATGAAGAAGGTATCCTTGATTTATACAGTCAATTACTGGATGACACTGAATATGAAGTATTTACTGCCACCGATGGGTATAAAGCCCTGGAGATTATCGAAAAAAATGTCATTCCGGTAATGTTTCTGGATTTAAAAATGCCCAAAATGTCCGGTATCGAACTTTGCGAACGGATTCGCGAAAGTAACAGTATATCAATAATAAATGCCATTACCGGCTATTCTTCCCTGTTCGAACTGGTGGAAATCCGTAACGCGGGATTTGACGATTATTTTAAAAAACCGATTGAATTGGATGAGCTGTTAGCGGTTATAAAGAGTTGTTTTGAGAAGATCGATCGCTGGGAAATTAGTTTCAGAGAGTGATTATCCATGTGTATTAGACGGAGGAAAAATTGATCAAAACGGTTGATATATCAGATTTAAAAATTTCTGATAATGAAAATGATATTTTGGTCACCTATTCACTGGGTTCATGTGTGGGTGTGACATTGTATGATCCGGAAGAAAAGATCGGTGGTCTGATACACTGTATGCTCCCGCTTTCAAAAGTGGACCGTGAAAAGGCCCGTAAAAATCCTTATATGTTCGTGGACACAGGACTTATGAAGATGTTGCAGGATATGTATGACAGAGGCGCGAAAAAAAAGAATCTCATTGCAAAACTGGCCGGCGGTGCCAAACTTTTGGACAAAAATAATATTTTTAATGTGGGAGAGCGAAATATCGTTGTTGTCAGGAAAATATTATGGAAAAATGATATATTGATCAAAGGCATGGATGTGGGAGGCTCAAAATCAAGGACCGTCAGACTTTATATGGACAGTGGCCGAACCACTGTACGTAATAAAGGAGAGGAGAACGACCTATGATGAGCAAAAGAGAAGAAATTATTAAGGAACTGGATAGTATAGAATCGATTCCGGCCACTGTAACCAAGGTTTATAAATTATTGAAAAATCGCGAAGAAGTGGATTTTAAAGAATTGGTCCGTTTGATCGAATATGATCCCTCCCTGACGACTAATATTTTGAAATACGCCAATTCAGCCTATTACGGGTTTAAGTATAAAATAACCAGTCTGCACCAGGCTCTGATTCGAATCGGTATTGACAAAATTTTTGACCTGGTAATGGCGGCATCAGTTGGCCCCATATTGAAAAAGGGCGTAAAAGGCTATGATCTTCCCCGTGGTAAATTGTGGGAACATTCCATTGGCGTGGCAATCGGCGCGGAAAGGCTGGCGACGGAATTGAAAATCTCCGCTCCCGGATATTTATTCACCGCCGGCTTACTGATCGATATTGGCAAGATCGTTTTAGGGTCATTTGTGAATATTGACGCCCAGCCTATTATAAAATTAGCCTTTGAAAAACATATTCCCTTTGATGTGGCTGAGCGCAGGGTCCTGGGTATTGATCATGCTGAAGTAGGCGCGCTGCTCCTGGAAAAATGGGGAATTCCCGAAGAAATTGTGGAAGTGGAAAAGTGGCACCATCAACCCGACCGGTTTGAAGGGGACAAAACTGTTGTGGATCTGGTCCATGCTGCCGATGCACTGACAATGATCGCCGGCATTGGCGGGTATGGCCGCGACGGTTTGAATTACCGGCCGTCGGCGCAAGTCAGTGAACGATTGAAACTGACACGGGCGGTCAATGAAAAAGTTATTGTGGAAATAATTCATAATATTGAAAAAGTTTACGAAATGCTAACATTATAAAACAGGTGAAATATGTCATTAAATATTTTAATAGTTGATGATTCGGAAATTGTCAGACGGGTAATCAAAAAAACCCTGGATATTGCCGAGATACCCTACACCGAGCTGTTCCAGGCGGCCAATGGCAGAGAAGCCTTAAATATTTTGGATGAAAACTGGATTGATTTGATCTTTACGGATATCAACATGCCGGTAATGGGCGGTGTGGAAATGGTCAAACAACTGGCGAAGGATGACGTCCTAAAGGATGTCCCGATCGTTGTGGTTTCAACCGAAGGGAGTACATCGCGTATTGACCAGCTGAAAAAGAATGGTGTTTCGGCTTATTTACGGAAACCCGTTACTCCGGAACAATTGCGTGACATTGTATTTGATTTGATAGGGGGAGAAGAAAATGTGTAAAGATTATTCAGATGTTCTATACAGGGTTTTGGAAGAATCCCTGGAAAACCTGGCCTTTATGTTTGCTGAAGTCATTGATATCAATGAACTGGCTATGAGTGATACGGAGTGTATCAAAGTTTCCATGACCTTTACCGGCGATCTCTATGATGGTTCATTAAAGATGATCGTACCCTCCAATATCAGTAGTGAATTGGCCGGCAATATTTTAGGAATTGATGATACCAGTGACGAAGCTTTTGAGTTGGGCAATGATTCACTGAAAGAGGTTTTGAATGTGATCTGCGGCCGTGTTCTGACAGAAATATCCGGTACCGAACCACTCTTTGACCTGTCAATCCCGGAGTTGGAAACACTTCCCTGTCAGAGTATTAAAGAACAGATTAAACAGAAAAATAGCTGCAGCGCACTCATCGATGACATGTATCCGGTTATATTAGAGTTTGAAAAGAAGGATAAATGAGAAAGATAAAAGTATTAATTGTTGACGATTCTGCAATTGTACGTCAAATTTTTACCCGTGAACTCAATCGTTCCAGTGAGATTGAAGTTGTGGGATCGGCTGCTAATCCCTTTATTGCCCGTGACAAGATCATTCAGTTAAAACCCGATGTCATCACATTGGATATCGAAATGCCAAAAATGGATGGTATTTCTTTTTTAAAAAAATTAATGAAATATTATCCCCTGCCTGTGATTGTCGTTTCATCACTTACCCAAAAAGGCAGTGCAATTGCCATGGAAGCCATGGAAGAAGGCGCTCTGGAAGTCATGAACAAACCGGGAGCGGCCTATACTGTCGGCGATATGTCCATCGAACTGGCCGATAAGATCAAAGCGGTATCGACTGTCAAGGTGCAAAAACGAAGTGGTAAACCAGAACAGGTCAATAAAAGACCGTCAAAGCTATCGCTTACCGCCACCACTGAAAAAATAATCGCCATCGGGTCATCAACAGGCGGAACCAAAGCATTAACTGATATTTTGCCCTCCTTACCGCATAATGCGCCGGGAATGTTGATTGTTCAGCATATGCCGGAATTTTTCACGAATTCCTTTGCGAACCGGTTGAATGAGTTGTGTGATGTGGAAGTTAAGGAAGCCGAAGATGGTGAGACGGTTCATTCCGGAAAAGTTCTGATCGCCCCGGGAAATTTTCATATGCTGCTGCGTCGTTCCGGTGCCCGGTATTATGTGCAGGTCAAAAAGGGGCCCCTGGTCAGTCGCCACCGCCCGTCAGTGGATGTTTTGTTTAAATCGGTATCAAAATATGCCGGAAAAAATGCGGTTGGTGTTATTATGACCGGCATGGGCAGGGACGGTGCTGACGGAATGAAAAAGATGCATGACAGTGGCTGTAAGACCATTGCGCAGGATGAGAAAACATCAATTGTTTTTGGCATGCCGAAAGAAGCGATTAAAATCGGGGCGGTGGACCATATCGTTCCCTTGATCAAGATTCCTGCTAAAATCCTTGAACTTGCTCGTTAATCTTCATTAAGTTTAGCCATGAAATTTTTAGAATTAGTCCGCAAAAGAAAAAGTACCAGAAAGTATAGTAATAAACCTATTCCCCGGGAAGTACTGGACAAATGTATGGAGGCTGCCCGCCTGGCGCCTTCCGCCTGCAATTCCCAACCCTGGAAATTTATTATAATCAAATCAGACCCGTTGAAAAACCGGGTGGTTCGGGAATGTTTCAGTGGTGTTTACGCCATTAACTCCTTCGTAAAAAAGGCCGACGTGATAGTGGTTGTGGTGCGACAAAAAGCCAATTACAAATCCAGACTGGGCGGAAAATTCAGAAAGGTTGATTTCAGCCTGATCGATATTGGCATTGCCTGTGATCATTTGACATTGCAAGCTGAGGAACTGGGAGTGGGAAGTTGCTGGATCGGCTGGTTTAATGAAAAAGAACTAAAAAAAATTCTTGAAATACCCAAAAAAGATAAAATTGACGTCATCATTTCTCTTGGCTATCCTGAAAAACAATATGTTAAGCCCAAAAAAAGGAAAAGCCTGAACGAGACAAGAGAATATATTAAGTAAAGTCTTTTCACCGATTAAATTCATTTTTAACAGAATTTGAAATTCCTTTTTTACTAATAAAAAGTGTTTTGTATTTGTTTTTATAAATTATATATTTGCCACCTTGAAATGAATTGAAAGAATAATATAAAAAGGAGTCCTATAAATGGAAAATGCAAAGATATCTAAAATTAGAAATTTTGGTATTGTCGCGCACATTGATGCCGGTAAAACCACCACAACGGAGCGGATTCTGTTTTATACCGGAATCACGCACAAAATGGGTGAAGTGCATGACGGTGCCGCAGTGATGGATTTTATGCAGCAGGAACAGGATCGTGGAATAACCATTTCTTCGGCTGCTGTAACAGTAAACTGGAAAAAACATCAGTTCAATATAATTGATACCCCGGGACATATTGATTTTACCCTGGAAGTGGAACGCTCTCTGCGTGTGCTGGATGGAATCGTAATGGTTTTTTGTGCTGTAGGCGGTGTTGAACCCCAGAGTGAGACAGTCTGGCATCAGGCCGATGAGTACAAAGTACCGCGCATTGCTTTTGTCAACAAAATGGACAGGCTGGGTGCGGATATACACCATACGGTTGATGCGATGAATGAAATGCTGGGAGCCAATGCGGTTCATTTTCA
>CAYYMT010000161.1:0-7099 GCA_964472715.1 uncultured bacterium
GCTCATCTGAATATCATGGGCAATGCGCAATTCTCCCTGGATGCGCTCCCGTTCAGCGGTTACCTTTTTAAGATTGACAATATATTCTTTCAACGTGATTTGCATTTTTTCAAAGGAACGGCTCAGCATACCGATCTCATCGCCGGTGGTCAGGTGGGGAAGTTCCACTGAAAAATTTCCCTCTCCAATCTCCTGAGTAATCTCGGAAAGGTTATGGAGCGGGTCAGTGATCCGTTTTGAAATAATGGAAATGACGCCAAAAAGAAATAGCAATCCCGGAACCGCGACCAACAGCACTGTTTTGTTGAGTTTATCAAGAGCGGCGTAAAATTCAGCCTGGGGAATAATGATACCCATGGAATAGCCGCTGGAAGGAAAGGGTGAATAGTAGAGCCAGGAGTCCCGGTTGGTTAAAGGGTCCACAATCTCTGTCAATCCCGCCTGGCCGGCGAGCATTTTTTGGCCGGTATTCCGCAGGCTTTTATCATCGCGAAGTTCGGCCACATCAAAAATGCCGGCATTCATGATCAGATCACTGTCTGGATGAACGACAAAACGGCCGCTTTGAGAGATCAGAAAGCCGTAGCCCGATTCATAGATGTCCAGAGAATTGAAAATTTCCTGCAGCCATTCCAGAGAAATGTCAATGGTAATTATACCGCGAAATCTTTCCTTTTCAGAATTATAAAAGGGTACAGAGTAAGTGGTCATTAATGCATTGCCGCCCCCTTCATCAAAATAGGGTTCTGTCCAGTAAGGCCGATTGATTTCTTTGGGAATCTGGTACCAGTCCCGGAGAAAATAATTATAGTCCTCCCCTACCAGACTTTGATATTGCACAGTATCACCACTCTTGTAATAATAGGGCGCGAATTTTTCAATAGTAGCTTTGAATTCTCCGGGTTCAAAGGCAATGGCAGAGCCGTAAATTTCATCATTATTTTGAACCACAATTTTAAGAAATTGAATCAGATTATCCGCGCCGGTGGCGGAATTTTCTATTACAAAGGAGAGATTCTCGGGAATTTTTGCCGTGGCCAGGAAAACCGATTCCACCTCATTGATAATTTCATTGGTCAGGTGTTCCGCGTTCTCCCGGGCGGTTTTTAACAGCAGACGACTGCTGATCTGATAGTAATAGGTAAATAGCCCGAGAAATATCAGGGATACACCGGTCAGGATGAACAGGGTTAGTTTAAACCGGATGGATTTATTGCTTAGCATGATTATTTGGCGCCCTTATAAAAATGATAATATTTAATTGGATTTTGAATAGCGTTATTATCGCGTAAAATTTTCTGAGTCCGGTTAAAATCCTCCTCAGATAATCTCGTATTGATTCTCTCTTCGTCTGACGGAAAAATTATCTTTTCCATGGTATTGAGCATCCAGCGCTGATGGGCCAGATTCGCCGGCACATGAGCATTTTTCATCGCTTCAATGACAATTGTCAGGGCTTCTTCGGGATTTTCAAAGGCGTAAACCCAACCCTGCATGGTGGCATCAACAAAATTCTGACAGAGTTCCGGGTTCTTTTCCCAGGTGGACGCCATACAGTAAATGCCGTCTTCAGGAATGTCAAACCCATAATCCTTAAGAAAAAAGGGCTGAAGATCATCAGCATCATAACCACTGTTGATTATGGTATGATATTCATTATACCACATTACTGTGGTGATATCACTACTTCCGGCCAAAAAGAGTTGGATGCCGGAGAAGACCGGCACAACTTCCACATCGAGATCATATTTCTTAATGAATCCCTTGACCGTAATGTTAAAATCATCCAGATACATCCCCAATTTTCTGCCGGACATATCGGCCGGTGTAGTGATATTGGCTGATTTTCTGGTCAGCAGCATGAGAGCCGATTGATGGGAAATCTGACCGATATTGACCAGTTCCATACCCTCAGAGCGGAGTTTCATAGCACGGCTCAGAAAATAACTGCCGAAGGTCAGACAATTTTCTTTCAGCCCCTGAGTGACAATTTCTCCGGTTGTATAATCAACAATGGTGACATCCAGCCCTTTCGTTTCATAAAACCCCTTTGCTTTGGCAACATAAAAGCCGGCGAATTGCGCCTGGGGCAGATATTGCGGACAGAAAGAGACCCTTGTTAAGCGGTTATTTTCATTACCCGTTGCAACTGCCATCAACAGCAATATAAGTGTAATTACCAAGTAAAAATTACTATTTAAACCTTTAGTCATCATTTTCCACATCATCAAGGTCATCACTGCGGTCCACATCCAGATCAGTATTATTAAAATCTTCACTGTCTTCCGGCAGGATCAGGGTAAATTCATTGTAACTGTCCAGTTCAATTTGGCATTCTTCGGTTGTCAGATTCAGAATATGCCCCCCTTTTTGCCGGTCTTCACTAAGAAAATGCAGATGATAACCGGGCACATTAATCCCTTCCACAAACTCCGGACAAAAATAACCCACAATGGTTCCCCGAATATTTTCCATTTCAAAGACCGCCTGATCAGGTATCACTTCCACCAGCGGCGGGTAAGGTTTATCCTGAGCGGGCACACTGCGTGTTTTCATATATTCAAAGGTCCCGGTGATTTTGATGCCGACAAATTGGTTTTTATTGAGGATAGTATTGTCGAGCAATGCGACTAATGAATCCAATTCAATTTTGTCCGCCAGTTCATAATCCTCAGTCGTTTTAAAATAACTGACTGCCGCAAAGGGTGTCGTCAGCGTGTCATCGGGAATAAGAACGCTGCCATCGACTTTTACCTGGTATACTTCGCCGTCCAGCACTACCATTTCGCCATCCAGTTTATCAAAAGTACCCAGCCCGAAACCACCATAGGTTTTTAATTTTTCCAGGGTCATATGCCCATCA
This sequence comes from uncultured bacterium, assembly GCA_964472715.1. Lineage (GTDB taxonomy): Bacteria > Fidelibacterota > UBA2242 > UBA2242 > JAFGTP01 > JAFGTP01. The sequence continues at coordinate 2,864 of CAYYMT010000161.1, forward strand.
TAAACGCCGGCCAGCAGCGCATCGATAGTGGCCACTTGAGTGAGCGCGTTGTCCAGCGTTGAAATCCTGGTTACCGGACTACAGTTCAAAAACAGAAATAATATAACAATCGGGGTAAATAATTTTCTCATAATAGGGTCTTTCTTATTTTATAATTTCATTGGCTCTGTCAAGCACAGACTGCGGAATTTCCAATCCTTGTGTTTCAGCAGCTGAGAGATTGACGGTCAGTTTGGCTTTGTTCAGATTGCGTATGGGAATGTCTTCCGGCATAGCTCCCTGCATAATTTTGATGGCTGCTTCACCGGCAGCATACCCGCCATCATAAAAGTCCCAGCCCAGGCCTATAGCAGCGCCACGTTTGACCTCAGTGAACTGGTTGCAGAATATCGGAATCCGATGTTGGTTGGCATGTTTGACAATGGACTCGAAAGCGAGATTGGTGAGATTGTCGGATATCTGGTAAATCACATCAATGTCTTTGTTGATCAGTACCATTACCGCGTCATTCATTTCACTGGAACTGTTGACCGGTATCGCTGTCACTTTCAGGCCGGCCTTTTGGGCTTCTTCCTCCTGGCGTTCCTTGTAATATTCGGAATTGGATTCTGACGGTGTCCAAATCGTGCCGATGTGTTTCGTTTCCGGCAATAGAGTTAGCAGCGTTTCAATCGTTTCCATAAAAGGCGATGCTGTTGATATTCCTGTCACATTTTTATCCTTGTCCGTTACACCAGCGCGGGCCGGATTGGCAACCGAAGAGAAAACAATTGGAATCGTGGCAGTAGCGTTAATGGCATTCTGTAAACCGGGCGTCCCAATACAAAATATCATATCCACTTTTTCGCTGACAAAGCCTTTGACAATAGTGCTGACAGTGGGAAAGTCTCCCTGGGCATTGCGAATCTTTAAGCAGACATTTTCACCATCAATGATGTCGGCATCTTTCAGAGCTTGTATGAATCCGTCCTCGGTTTCTGCATTGGTCGGTGAATCGATAAATTCACAGAAGCCAATGGTATACAATTTTTTCTGCTGAGAACATCCCATCAACAGGATTAAGAATAACACTATACCAGATAATTTTTTCAACATTATTCCCTTCCAATCACCTTATCAGCGCGGCTGAGCAATGCTTCCGGCACTTCGAAGTTCAAACGGTCAGCCACGGTTTTATTGATCCAAAGTTTTTCAGGAACTGCTTTTTGAATCGGAATATCAGCCGGCTTTTCCCCTTTCAGGACACGTACGGCCAATTCCCCGGTAACCATGCCGACGGTATAATAATCAGCGCCAATACTCATCAGCGCGCCTTTTTCAGCCTGAGGCGGATTAGTGGTAAAAATGGGAATTCTTTCCTTTTTCCCTTCCTGAATCATTGCGTCTATTGCCAATTCCACAGTATTGTCTCCACCGACCAAAATTGCTTCCGCGCCATTGCCGATCACCGATTGCGCGGCTACCTGGACTTCCATGGAACCTGTAACTGTTACCTCCAGCAACTCTATGCCCAATTCTTTTGTACTACTGCGCATGATCTCGGTGCAGGCTTCAGAACAGGCTTCGGTAGGATTCCAGACCACACCCAGTTTTTGAATATCCGGCATAATTTCTTTGATGATTTTCACAGCCGATTCAACCGGCTGAAAAGTCGCCACACCGGTAATATTAGGGGTATGCTCTTCAGGACTAGCCGCCACACCCATACGAAAGGGATCAGTGACCATGCCGAAAACATGGGGAATGCGCTTATTGGAGTTGGCTGTCACCTGCAGACAGGGTGTAGTCAGCGTGATGATAATATCGCTTTTGCTGTTCGCCAGTTCCTGGGCAATCAGCTGCGCTGTGCTAAAATCATTTTGCGCGTTTTTGATCTTAATATCACAATTTTCACCATTAATATAGCCCGTTTCCTTCAGGGCGTCCAGTACTCCCCTGGCTGCATCATCGACAGTTTGCCTGGAAGCGAATTGAAAAAGGCTGATAACCGGCCCTTCGCTTTTGGTTTGTTTGCCACAATTGATCATCAGTGTTATAGTGAGTAGAAGCAAGATTAATTTCTTCATCATTTGGCCTCGCTTATAAATTTTTAATAATATTCCCGTTGTAAACGGTTAAGCATCACTTCGTCAAACAGTTCTTCTTTGCGAAGTTCATTGAATTTGTCCAGCAGATCGGTGGCTTTTAATTTTTCCCGTTCATATCCGCTGTAGTCACCAACACATTGGCCTTTATGCATCATCAAGGTTCGGGAACCCAATTCCAGCGCCTGGTTCATGGAATGAGTTACCATCACGGTTGTCAATTCATTTTCCGATACAATCATTTTTGTCAAGCGTAAAATCTGTTCCGCCGCTTTGGGGTCCAGGGCTGCTGTATGTTCATCCAGCAATAAAATTTTGGGTTTTCGCAGAGTCGCCATCAACAGGGTCAATGCCTGGCGCTGACCGCCGGACAACAAGCCCACTGTCGCGTCGAGACGGTCTTCCAACCCCATCTCCAGTTTTTTCAGTTCGGCAACAAAAAATTCTTTGTTCTTTTTGGACAATCCGATTTTCAGTCTGCGTGGCATTCCCCGCAATTGCGCGATGCGCAGATTTTCGGCAATGGTCAGGTTCGGCGCGGTCCCGGTAAAGGGGTCCTGAAAAACCCGGCCGATGAGTTTTGCGCGCTTGTATTCCGGCAGTTTTGTCACTGCCTGATCATCTAAAATAATGGCGCCGGCATCAGCGATATACCGCCCTGCCAGTGTATTCAAAAAAGTAGATTTTCCTGAACCATTAGTGCCGATGACTGTGACGAATTCCTTTTCCGCAATATCAACAGAGACATTGTTAAGGGCAACGACCCGGTCGCCACCGGCATGATGGAAGACTTTTGTTACCTTGTCGAATTTTATCATACTAAACCGCCTTTTCGGTTGGGTTTGCGAAACACTTTTTTGAGACGCGGTAGCGCCAGCGCTATGAGCACAAAAACAGCCGTTACCAGTTTCAGGTCAATGGGATTGAGGCCAACTTTCAGTGAGAGAGCGATCAGCAGACGGAAAATAACCGAGCCCATGATAACCCCGGTAATGATCAGGTTGATCCTCTTTTTACCGAAAAGTGTTTCCCCGATAATCACTGAAGCGATACCACTGACCAGCATGCCGATGCCCATGCCAACATCCACAAATCCCTGGTATTGCGCCAGCAAAGAACCTGACAGGGCCACCATCCCATTGGACAGGGTAATGCCAAAAATTTTCGTCATATCGGTATTGGTCCCCTGGGCTATGATCATGGCGTCATTATCGCCGGTCGCCCGTAGCGCCAATCCCAGGTCCGTATGAAGAAACCAAACCAAAAGAAACCGGAAAAGCATCACCAGAATCAGAAAAAACAATAATATGGTCAGATCTTCTGTCAGGGGCAGGTTTAATTTATTCAACAGCGTGACAAAGGTGGTTTCATTGAGTAAGGGTAAATTTGAGCGCCCCATAATATGCAGATTAATTGAATAGAGGGAGGTTGCCGTCAAAATTCCCGACAATAAAGGCGCGACTTTTAATTTGGTATGAATAAGCCCGGTCATCAGTCCGGCCAGTGAACCGATGAAAAAGGAAACCGGCATGGCAATCGCCGGATGAATATCATTGACCAGCAGAATACCGGTCACGGCCGCGCCGGTTACTAAACTGCCGTCAACTGTCAGGTCGGGAAAATCCAGAATTCGAAAGGTGAGATAAACCCCTAAAATTAAAAAGGCATAACCTAAGCCCTGTGAAATCGCGCCTATCCAAATAAACATTATACCCCCGTTATTTTCAGAACTCGCTCTGGTTTTGACTGATAAAAATTGTATTGCAATGGTTTGTTATATTAGTGAATTAATGAAAAAAGGGGAAGGAGTTTATTAGAAAAGTTTCCTCTTCGTAATGGTCCTTGTAAAAAACTAGTTTTGGTAGATGACAAATTAACCGCATTAAAACCATCTTAATTTATTATTTTTACAACATCTTCTTTTCAGATTCCTATCTTTTTTTGGCCTTATAAAAATTACCGTTAAAAAAATCAAATTTACAGGCGTTAAAGATTTCATATTGTTTGAGCGTGCTAATACATAATTTTTCCCTCATAAGATCCTATTTGAAGATAGTTGATTAATTTTTTATATCAGAAAAATGAAGAGAGTTTATGAAATCTAGCCTGTAAATTTGATTTTTAGGTGATTTTTATACAGCCTTGATTTTTT
>CAYYMT010000162.1:0-6969 GCA_964472715.1 uncultured bacterium
TCCAGGTTAATCCCGATAGTTTCCACAGGAAACGTATCGGCGCGAAGCGGGCATTATTCATATTTTTATGAATAATGCAGTTAATCAACAGGACAACTATTCATCAGGTATTAATCAATTTCTAATTGTTTGATTAATTCTATTGCAATATTGTTACTGACTAACCGCATGATGCTCTCTTCTGACTTTCCGAAACTTAGTAGATTGATACTGCCATACCATGTGATTTTATTATCAATAATGGCGAATTTTTGATGAATGCTGGATTTGAATGAAACATCAACACCTTTTCTGTTTAAAAATTCATAAATATTTTTTAACGATTGATGTCTGTTTGAATTAAAATCTTCTGCCGGTCTGGTAACAACTGTAACCTTTATTCCTTTTTCAGATAATAATTCAAAATGAGTACTCATATCTGTAACTGTTTTTCTGGTAATAAAAGGACTTACTATCAGAATTGTATTTTTTGCAGTATTTAGATCATTGATAAAAAACTGTAGAAAATTTTGTCTGTTAAATATTATATTTTCAGGAGAATCCTGAATATTTTCTGCTTTTACTTTATAGCCAATCGAGGCATACCCTTTTAATCTTTTTTCATACATTTTCTCCAACATTCTTATATGGAAATCGACATAGTCAAATATTTGGACTTCTTTCTTCCCTTCATACACACGATGCAATCTCCCTGCATATTGTTGGAGCGTACCTTTCCATGAAAGCGGCATAGTCAAAAAAAGTGTATCAAGCCTTGGTTCATCGAATCCTTCTCCAATATATGAACCAGTAGCGACCAAAACTAATGGTTTGAGTTTTGGCTGGTTAGATATATTTTTAAATTTTTCTGTTGTTTTCTTTACTCCCATACCGCCGGTAATTTTAATAACATCAATAGATAATTTTTCCAACATTTTAGTAATAATATTAACGTGATCCACTCGGTTTGACAAAACTAGTGAATTACGACCTCTCTTGTAGGAAGCAATAATATCATCAATAATTAGCTGATTTCTTAAATCATCTTTAATCAAATTCGATTTGATTTCCTGAAAATTTAATTTTTCATCACTTTGTGATAATTTGAAAGATGTAAACCGGGGAATTAATAAATGCGAAAAGCCTCTTTTTTCAGTCTGTTGTTTTGCATCAACTAAGTAACGGATTGAGCCGCAATAGAAAAAAATTATCGGATGATGTCCATCTGAACGCATAGGTGTTGCTGTTAATCCATAAATATACTTTGCAGAAACATATTTTAATACTTGTTCGAAACTTACAGCAGGGACATGATGACACTCATCGACAATTACCATACCATAATTTTTTGCAAGATTTCTCTTTTTATCATTGTTCAGGGACTGAATTAATGCAACATCAATAATGTAATTCAATTGCTTTTTTGTACCGCATAGTTGTCCAATGAGATGTCTATTGGGTTTGCGACCTCTTTTCTTAGGTAGCGGGGGTAACTCTTCATTAATGGTTAAAAATTGTGATAATCTTTCCTGCCATTGATTTAATAATTGTTTTCTATGAACTAAAATTAATGTATTGACTTTTCTGATCGCTATTAGTCTTGCACCAACAACCGTTTTTCCGAAAGCTGTGGTTGCGGATAAAACCCCCATACAATATTGAAGTAATCTTTCTACTGCAATTGTTTGCTGATCCCTTAAATTGCCATTGAAAGTTACATCAATTGTTTTTCCACAATCCGTTTCATCAGTTAAATTAATTTTAACCTTTTGCCCTTTTAGTAGCAATTTCAAGTCCTCTTCACATCCTCTGGGTATTGCTAAATATTTCTCATAATTTTCTGTACATGAAATAATTCGTGGTTTATTATAAGTTGGAAGTCGTAATGCCTGATGTTTATAAAATTCCGGATTTTTAAAAGCGGCTAACCTTTGTATATGATTCAATGCTTTCTGACTTAATCCTTTTTTATTAATAAACAGCATTGCTTCCCTTGTTAATTCTACTTCTTGAGGAAAATCATTTTTTGTGAGATCGCCAATTCGTTGCCAGGGTTTGTTCGGTTCAAGTGATATACTTTTTAAATTCCCTAATTCGTTCCCTGTTTTAAGTTTTGTAATATAATGGTGTAGATTATCTTTTGAAATTTTTTGAATATTATTAAGTAACTCCCATTGGTCATCATAAATTGAAAATTGTTCATTTACAAAGACTGAATTGTCAGTTTTTCTTGCTTCCTTTTGTAGCGGCAACGCAATGAGATTTCCAAGCCCTCCCTTGGGCATTGTATCTTGATTTGGGAAAAATCTATCGTAACTATTAAAAGAAATATCATAACGTTGATTCATTGAATATGTCAATAATAAAGTACCAAATTTTCGGGCTAGTATTGCCGATATTTCATTTTCAAAGAAAAACCAGACATGTCCACCTTGCCCGGATCTTGATCGCTCAATTGCAAAAGGAATATTATGATTTTCACACACTATTCTGATAATATCTATATCTTTTTGCCAACCTTCATCATCAAAATCTATTGCAAGGAAATAGCAATTTTCTTGGATTGTCATGGGATATAATCCAACTACTTGATTTCCTAATAAGTGTTGTTCAATAATTTTTTTAGTTAATGGGGCATAAGACCTGTGTTTACATTTTGAACATTTAATTTGTGGTTTATGACATATACCTGTTACCCATTCATTTAGACAGACCGGAGAATAACCGGATTGTTTCTTTTTGTTTGTCCATCTTTTGGCGTAAACATCATCACGGCCCTTGAACAAAGACATAAACAATTTTATTTTTTCATCTCTTGAAGAATGTTTATTGATGGAAGTACTGATATTTTGTTCATTGATGATTGTTGCAGATTTACTTGAGGAAGTAAAATTGTTCGACGATTGATGTGTCTTTAATTTGGCTTTTAATTTTTTATTTTCTTCAAGTAAGGAATTGTATTTTTTAAGCAGTTGTTGATAGGTTAAATGGGTCATGACAGGTTTGTTTTTAGTTCCTAAAATATAAAAACTAAGTTTCTAGCCATGTAGACAAATTATTTTCAATTGATTTGAACCAAATTTCTTCGTCTGCTAAAACCTGGTTATTTTTCCATTGTGTTTCAAGCCAATCCTTAAGCTTTTGCGGGTTATCAAATTTATTGTTAACCCCTATTTCAATTAAATTTATGAACTGGGTAATAGTTAAGGGGATGATTTTTGTTTTTCCCCCGTAAAGTTTGGTTTTCATTTTATTCAAATTAAAATAATGCGCTAGTGTTCCTTCACTTATTTTAGGGGCAATAAAAATACAGTATGTTTCTTTTTGGACTGCTTCTTTTATTTTTCCAAAATGTCTGGGAACAGATTCATTTTCCATTCGGTATTGTGTATGACCACTTGACATTGTTACTTCTGTTATAAGACAAAACTTTTCAAATTCTGATACTATATCGGGTTTGTTGCCCGGTGCATAGTTTAAAGGCATACCATCTATATCCATGATAAAATTGCCGTCAATTCTCAATGCATAATTTAGCAAAACCAAAGCACGCCAAACGTTCCATTCCAGGAATAATGACGCATCTGCAATTTCTTTCTTTTTTATTTTTTGAAAAACAGCCAAAATTTCGGGTAGTATTTTATATGATTTTATCTCTTGTTTTTGTTGGTTAATATTATTGATTTTTATTTTCTGACTTAACTCGTCTAGTATATCTTTTAATTCTTCAATACTTAAACCTTCATCTAATTTCGATATGCCGAGTGTTTTAATTTGTCTTAGTAATAATGCCTTATTGTCATTTAATAACAGGATACTATCCGGATCAAACAAATAATTTTTAAAATCCTTATTTGTTGAGAACTTTTTAGGTTCTCTTGGTATATTTTTCAATATATAATCTAACTCATTTTTCTTTTGCGGTGAGACTATGAGTCTTAAAGTTTTTCTTTGAAATGTTACTAATTCAGTTGCTCTGATATATCTGACAAAAGCATCAGCATAATCTTTCATGTTGGACATCTTTGTTGCTATAAATTTTTTTAAAGAGTCATCAGTACTTTCTCTGGTTTTATACTTTTTCGTTTTTATTTCCTCTACATATATTGAGAGTATTTCTTTAATAAAACACTCTTTGACATACATTTTTCTACTGCCTCTAAAGTTTTTTGAATCCTTTCTGAACTTTAAAATTTTCTCTTTTACAATATTAAACCTTTGGTAGTTTGTTAATTGCAAAAAAAATATTGCAATTTCTATTTTTGATAAACTCCCCAAATCATTAATCAAGCGTAGCAATTCTAAATATGGCTTCACATTAAAATTTGTTGTTTTAGATTGAGTATGATAAGGGGATGGCAGTTGGAATTTCATCAATTGTTTTGTGAATACTTCATAGTTCCGCTTTAAAGAAATAAGCGATTGCCCAGCTTTCGTTAATTGTATTGAAGGAGATAAATCTACAAAACCTAGTGCTTTCGGCGCTCTTGTTATTCTGTCCCTGGCAGCCAGAGCCGGGTTAGCCGGAAATGTTGCACCATTATAAAAATCAGAATTAAATAATTTAATGAAAAATTTTTCTTGTAATTCCTTGTTTCCTCTCCAGTTTTCGCCATTAAAATTTTCATGTAAAAGTTTTATTTCAGGGATTATTTTTTGAATTGTTCTGGGTGAAGTGAATCCAAACAGTGTTTTCGTTTTACTTAAATTTGCCATTTCTACTCCCAAAAAATTTTATCATCAACAGCCATAGATTTTGATTGTAAAATATCTTCTCCGTCTGTTAAATATTGTGAAATTCTATTTTGTGAAGTTTCAATTGATTGAGTTGAAATATCACATCCATAAAAATTACAGTTATTATTAATTGCAGCTATTGCAGCTGAACCGCTCCCTAAAAAAGGATCGCAAATTGTAAAATTTTGTTCTGCACTGGCAAAGATCATTGTTTGAAATAATTCAACCGGTTTTTGGGTGGGATATTTGGCCCGACTAATTCTTTTGAATCTCCAAACGTCAGGAAAACTTCTATTTCTGATTTTTCTATTGTTTTGATTTGTGGCAAATATTATATATTCATGGCGCCTTCTAAAATAATGTCCCATACCAATATTGACCTTGTCCCAGGTAATAATATTTTTAACATTAAAAAATTTTCTTACGATATGACCTAAACTCAATAAAGAATATGAATCAAACATAATATAGATATGGCCGGTAGATTTTTTTAGCACCCTTCTGCATTCAGATAGAAATTTTGTGTAATTTTCTTCTGAATCTTCAAATTCTTCAAACCATTTACCATTTTCTTTCCCTTTTTCCGAATATTTGCCAACAATTCTACCCCGTCCTAGTTTCAATTTATTGTTCATTCCCGAGTAAGCAGGGTCTGTTGTGATTACATCAATGCTGTTTGATGGCAATTTTTTTAAAAATGAAATTGCATCCTCTCGGTAGAGCTTTAAGGAATTACTATTTGAATTATATTGAAATTCTGGTTTAATGTTTTTTAATTTCCGTTCAATTCTATCTTCCGTACTTTCGATGAGAGGTAAAATAGTCTGAAAGTATCTCTCGGAAATTTGTTCTTTCACGCAAGGAATTTTATTTTCAACTATATAAGATTTAAGTTTTTTACTAGAAATTCCGAATTCTTTTGATATTTCTGAAGTTTTATACATTCAGTATCCTTTTTCGTTTAAGATACAATTTTTTTTATAAAATTCATAAAATTCTAATAGCAGGAAAACAAAATTTTACTATCATTCTATTCCAAAATTATCCTTTTTTCTGTTGGTGTATAATTATCCGCACAAATCCGCAAAAAAAAAGGACACCCAACCGGATGCCCTTTCCAAAATTACCAATTACAAATCACCAATCACGCCAGCAAATCCAGTGAAATCAAACAAGTCATCAGCGCAAAATCCACCAGTTGTTTGATTTCCACATATTCATTGGCCACGTGAAACATTTCGTCGTCACCGGGGCCCCAGCCAACAGAGATAACACCATTGAGATTCAGGGTTTTGGCGTAAGTGCCGCCGCCCATGCCCATGGTCTTAGGCTTGAAACCCAGCACTTCCTGGCCGTTTCTCTGAATTGCTTCCACGACTTCATTATTCGGATCAATAGCATGGGGTTCATTCCAGGCCATACGTTCCACAGTAAATTCGCCGGGCACTTTGCTGGTCAGTGCTTTCAATTGGTTTGTGACTTTATCTTCTGTCATACCGGGTACCGTCCGGATGTCAATTATAACTGAGCAGGAACCAGGCACAATATTCGGTGCCGCACCGCCGTGAATTTCGCCGAGATTAAGAGAGGGATGGCCCAGCACATCATGGGGGTTGTAATCAAATTTCATTTTTTCAATCTCTGAGACCAGTTTCGCCATAGGATAAACCGCATTAACGCCCAGTTCCGGTGTGGAGCCGTGAGCCTGTTTCCCTTTGGAAGTGATTTTAAAAACCGTACGCCCTTTTTCCGCCACATCGATATTGACCATATTTTCACCAATATCGGGAATGATGGAATAAGTAGGGTCGATCAGTTTTTCTTCCATCAGGTAACCGATACCATAATCAATTCCGTCCGGGTCTTCGGCTTCTTCGTCAGATAAGGCCGCGAGCATTAACTGACCTTTTAATTCATCCAGTAATCCGGCATCTTTCAGGACTTTTCCGGCCACCAGGATAGACGCCAGCGGGCCTTTGTCATCCAAAGTGCCGCGACCGAAAAGATTGCCGTCTTTTTCCACGACTTCATAGGGATCAGTATCCCAGCCGTCACCGGAAGGAACAACGTCCATATGAGCGGGCATTAATAATTGTTTACCATTTTCATTTTTTCCGATAGTTCCGATAATATTCGGGCGGCCTTCCTGGCGCGAGAATTCCTGGTATTCAATACCGCTGCGGTCCAGGAAATCTTTTACGATATTTCCACAACGATACTCTTCACCGCGAAATTTCAGATAGGGATGCTCCG
>CAYYMT010000163.1:0-6829 GCA_964472715.1 uncultured bacterium
GCTGCCCGAACATCAATTTTCGGGGTTGGATAGCCGGCCTGACTATTGAACAGGTCTTCGATTTTGATTTTATCAATTGCGGAATGGTGAGCGAAAATGTCAGCACAGATTGCCTGAATTTGTTGAAATCGTTCGATGTCGTATTTGTCTTTGGAATAGGCGAGACCGGCCTGGGAAATCAGTTGTAATTGTTTGGCGATTACCAGCCATTTGGGTTCTTTTTCCATTATTTAAATCCCATTAATTTTCTGATTGTTTGTGCTTCTTCGCGAGAAGTCAATTTTTCTAAGAGCAGCAGAGCAACCGCCACCGCCGTTGACGGCCCCCGGGAGGTGATAATATTGTCGGTTTCAACAACCGGTTTGTTGTCGAGAATTGCACCCAGACTTTGCAGTTGTTGCTGCCGGTTCCCATCCTTCAGGTGATAGGTGGTTGCTTTTTTATCTTTTAACACACCGCTTTTGGCGACTGGCAATGCACCCACACATATGGAGGCGATCGGTTTTCCTGCTTTAAAAAATTTCTGAATTAAATCCAGAGTGTCCTCGTGAAAAGCATCTTCATAAAAGCCGTAAGTTTCAAATCCACCCGGAATCGCCAGGGCTGCGTATTCATCAACATTGATATCCTGAATTAATTTATCCAGGGTAATTACCACATTGAAGGTGCTTTTTATAGTTTGATTGAATCCGCAGGTAACAATTTCAGTGATTGAATGGTTATATTCGGTATTCCACCCAAACACATCAATGAAGGCGGCCGCTTCCAGTATTTCCACACCCTTTGCCATAAAAAGGAGAATTTTCATTATACGCATTCCTTAATAAATAATAAGTTCAAGGTTAATCCAAACCTACATAAAAATGAAGGAGATGCAAAACCAAAAAAGAACAGGATTGGATTTGTAACCTTTTTTCCAGGTCCGGCTCATAAATACAATAGTAACTAAAAAAGTAGGAGAAGCAGATGCCAAATAAGATTTTTAAATTATTCGCAATACTAACAATTGTTTTTACTTTCGGCATAGCCAATGAACATGGAGAGGGCTGGTATGAATTTGATCAGGGTATTTCTGTTGCCGCTGAGGAATCAAAACCGGTTCTTATTGATTTCTATACGGAGTGGTGCCACTGGTGTAAAGTCCTCGATGAGAAAACTTTTGCCGACGAAACAGTTAAAAATTATATGGATGAAAATTTCGTTCGCATTAAGGTTCATGCCGAAGAAACTGACGATGAACAGACCTATCTGGGTAATACCTATAATTCCGCAGAACTGGCCCGGGCATTTCGTGTCACCGGTTATCCGGCGCTGGCCTTTCTGGACAAAGATCAAAACCTGGTCACCCTGGTCCCCGGATTTTTACCACCTGAAAAATTCATCAATGTACTGAAATACATGAAAGAAGAATGCTATACAAAAGAGATTTCCTTTGAAGAATATATGGAAAATGGATGCGAAGAGACAACGGAAAACAACAGTTAAAATAGATCTCCTTTTTCTATCTTAGAAACCGCTCTGGATCAGGGCTTCCTGGCATTGGGGAGCCCTTTATATTTATTTGTAAAATATAAAAAATAAGATTACTTTCTTCCAATTGAGTTTAATTTATGGGGTCAATATGCTGAAAGTTTCGACAAAAGGAAGATATGGATTGCGATTGATGGTACGCCTGGCTAAAAATTATGGCAACGGGCCAATGTTGCTGAGTGACATATCAGAGCAGGAAGATATTAGCCTTAAATATGCGGAGCACTTAATCCGGTCACTAAAAAAAACCGGTTATTTAAAATCCTACCGCGGGGCCACCGGCGGATATGAACTGACGGTTCCGCCCACTGAAATTACTGCCCGCAAAATCATCGGCGCTCTGGAAGGCGATGAGTATCCGGTGGAATGTATTCATAAACCGGAAATCTGTAAAAAAACAGAATATTGTCCCACCCGGGAAGTCTGGCAAAAGCTGGAAAACTCCATCGCCAACACGCTGGATAATATTACTCTTGATCAGTTATTAAAATAAGTTATTCTTTATCAAAATTTTTATTGTACGCGCTGATAATTTCCTTCACCAATTTATGCCTTACCACATCATGTTCGGTAAAATAAATAAAATCAATGCCATTAATATTTTTCAATATTTTTTCTGACTCCACCAGGCCGGATTTATTTTTTTTGGGGATATCGATCTGGGTTATATCACCGGTGATGATAGCTTTGGAATTGGCGCCCAGGCGGGTGAGAAACATTTTCATCTGGGTGCTGGTGGTGTTTTGTGCTTCATCCAAAATTACATAAGCATTATTCAGGGTTCGTCCCCGCATATAGGCCAGGGGTAATATTTCAATCACTCCCTCTTCATGAAGTTTTTTGTGCTTATCCGGTGTCATCATTTCAAATAAGGCATCATTGAGCGGAGCCAGGTAGGGTTGAATTTTTTCCTTCAGATCACCGGGTAGAAAACCGAGGCTTTCGCCGGTTTCGACAGCCGGCCGTGTCAGGATCAGCCGGTCCACCAGATTGTTTCGTAAAGCCGCCACAGCGATTGCCACTGCCAAATAGGTTTTCCCCGTGCCGGCCGGTCCAATTGCAAAGACAATGTCATTTTCCTGAGTTGACTTAAAATATTTTTCCTGAACCGGTGTTTTGGGCTTGACAATACCATTTTTTTTGAAAATTATGGCAGTATCGGAGCCGATCTTCCCTGACTGTTTATCGCCAAAGACTTCCAGGTCCACCAGGGTTTCCACTTCATTTTCATTGATATGCCCCCGGTGTTTAACAGCCAGTTTGATCTCTTCCAGCACAGCTTCAAATTTCATGACATTATAATCAAGGCCCTCAACGGTCAGATTAGTGCCTCGCGCCATAATGTTTACGGAAAGTTTTTTTTCCAGGATATTGAGATTGCGATCACCCACGCCAAATACCGCGGCGCGATCAACATTTTTCAGATCATAGGTTTTCTTTATCATTGAGCCTCATTTTTTAATTAACAAGAAAGAATATATAAAAGAGCTGATAAAAATGATAGTGCAAAAAGATAATATTCACAAGGATTTTCAAGGGCTTGCCGGCAAAAATCAAAGAGTTGCCGGATTATGTTGTTTTTACATTTTCTAAATCCTAATTTATATGCAATTAATAATTTTCTAACAGAGGTAATTATGAAAAAATATGGTGTCCTGCTGTTGCTCGTGATATTTTTTGTCAATGGTTTAGCACAAACAAATACAGAAAACAGAATTCATACCATTCGGGATTCCCTGGAATTTGTTTATACAGAACAATTCCAGCGGAAAATGGATTCCCTGAAAGCAGACTTTGAATTGCAAAAGCAGAAATTTCTGAACAAGTATAATGTGGAACGGGATCAGTATGCCCGTAAAATTGAAGCTCTTGCCGATAGTTTGAAGCGTATGGAACTTAAGCCACCCGTTGTCACGGCCCAGCCGGCAAAGGCCACGACAATAATCTATGATCCCGTTGTGGAAGCTAATCATTTTAGCTATCTGACTGACCTGAAAGAAAGGGAAAAGAAAAGCAGTTCCTTTTTGGGAAAACTGGGGTTTGGTGGCGGAAAATTGATTGAATTCCAATTATTGGAAATGAACGCTTATCTACAAACCTATTTTCCTGATGCTCACTGCGAAAAAATTCAGGATTATATAATAGAACTGAGCCTGGACAATAAAATGTATGCAAGGGCGGAAATGGAATTCTTGAAATATGCCTATCTTTACATCAGCACTGAAAATTATACGCTGACAATTGATCGATACCTGGCGGAATTCGGTAAAATCCGGTACTACAAAGACCGGACACCCTTTATTTCCAATAAAGTAAACTCTGTCTTAAAAAAGACGGAATTATGGGAGCGGTATTTTGCCTTTGTTGAACTGTTAAGTTCTTATCCGGAAGCGGAAGTCAAAGCCTTTTTTATGAGTGAAGCTAATCAATATCTGACCCGTTTTGCCGACAAGGGCGAAAGCGCCCGCGTGATTTTCTGGATGGCCAACAGTTATTATGTTAACGGTGATCCGCAAAAAGCGCTGGTGACAAATGATAAGCTAATGGCCATATACCCCAAACAGCCGGTTTATGCTGACGCGCTTTTTTTGAAAGCCAAAATTCAAAAGGATGAGTTTAAGGAATATGAAAATGCCATCGCCTCTTACGAATCTTATATTCATAAATTCCCTGATCGTGACAAAGCCCGGGTCTGCATGAGTACGATAGCAAAAATTTATGATGAGAACCTGAAAAAATATGAACAGGCTATTTCTTATTACCGGCAATTTGCCGATGAATACCCCGCAGACGATGAAGCGGTCACCAGCCTGAACCGAATTGCAGAAATTTACCATCAAGAACTGAAAGTCGTGCAGTCCGCGGTGGATATTTATGTATTGATCCAGGACCGTTATCCGCAAACGGACGCCGGGCGGAAAGCGCTGCTCAATTCCGGCCTCCTCTATGAAGAAAAAGATTATTATAAAAATGCCCTGGTGCAGTATGCTGAAGTCTATAAAAATTATCCGAAAACTGAAGAAAGCCTCACAGCTCTGGAAAGATCCGTGGTTATCTATCTTGATAAAATGGGAGATACGGAAAAAGGAAAAGAATTATTGCAGATGATTATTAATGATCACCCTGATACAAAAAGCGCTAAAGCAGCCAGAGAAAGACTGGATGAGATCCTTGAGAAAGAAAGAGAAGAAGCCGCTGCCGTCCAACCGGATACATCAGCGCAAGAAGGCGGTGAACAGGAATAATTGCTCATGAAAAAGATTTTATTAATAATCTTGTGTTATCTGTCTCTGTTGCCGGCAGAGTCCCGTTACCGCATTCATGAAGGCAGTAAAAAACTGGCGGTGGTAGTCCATGGTATCGCCGATAAACCCTACATGATGTGGCGCATTGAAAAAAACCTCGATGAAGCCGGATATTCGGTATTTAATTTTGATTACGCTTCCACAAAATGGCCCATGGACAGTACGATAACGATTCTTGATACAGCAATTGACAGTATAATATCACAATATGATAGTCTATATTTTGTAGTACATAGTCTCGGTACTTTTGTCATTCGCGGGTATTTGTCAGAACATTCCAGACCAAAATTTAAAAATCTGGTGATGATCGCGCCGCCCAATAACGGCTCCATCATTGCTGAGCGGTTTGAGGATATAAAATTGTTTGAATGGCGGTTTGGCGATGCCGGGCAGAAACTGGGTAAAGGCCATGATGATTACTGGCGAACCTTTCCGGTGCCGCAAATTCCCTTTGGTATCATTGCCGGGGGAACCGGGACAAAATACGGCCTTAATCCCTTAATTCCCGGTGATGACGATGGTGTTGTGGGTGTGCAGGAAACGATTTTGGAGGGATATGCCGACTTTATTGTGTTGCCCGGCTTGCACTCTTCTCTATTATGGCAAAATGAAGTGATTGAACAGGTTATCTATTTTCTTGCCAATGAAAAATTCTATAAAAGTGGATCGGTATTAGAGACCTCTCCTCCTGAGAATGAATAAAGATATTCTTTTCAAATTTAATAATCATTAATCCTTGAATTAAAAATTGTAATTGTTTTTGTTCTTAAAAATGATAAATAATTTCTTTTGTAACATTGCGGGAAAATATTTTTCCCTCAATAACCGGTAATAATTCTTAAAAATGGCATTGGATTTGACTTATACTTTAACCTGATTAGTTGAACCATAAAATTTCGGGAGAGAATTATGAGCCAAGATGTCGTATTAACCATTAACCCCGGATCTACTTCTACTAAAATCGGATTATTCAGTCGTGAGGATGAAATTCATGTTGAAAAGATAGACCATTCCGGAACGGCAATCGCAGATATGCATTCCATCAAAGACCAATTGCCTTTACGCGCCAAATACATCAATGAAATTCTGGAGAAAGAATTAAAAGAAAACCGGTTAGTGGCTGTCGTGGGCCGTGGCGGTTTAGTCGGGCCGGTAAGCAGTGGCATTTACAAGATCAATGATGACCTGAAAGATATAACAATTAATTGTGTTTATGCTTCTCATGCCAGTAATCTCGGCGCTTCCCTGGCGGACCAGATTGCAGAAAAATATCAGGTGCCATCATTTATTGTTGATCCGGTAACTGTGGATGAGATGATACCGGAAGCGCGGATCAGCGGCGTTCCCGAAATCGAGAGACGCAGCCGTTTGCATGCCCTCAATATCAATGCCTGTGTCCGCCAGGCCTGTAAGGAATTAAATCTGGATAAAACCAAAAGCAATTTTGTGGTAGCCCATATGGGCGGTGGTATTTCCATTGCAGCTATTCATAATAGCCGGATAATCGATACCAACGATGCGCTGATGGGCATGGGGCCTTTTTCGCCGGAACGTGCCGGCGCCCTTCCCCTGGAAGGCCTGGTCAAACTGGCGCAGAAACACACCCTGAAAGAGATGAAGATCAAACTGACAAAAAACAGTGGCGTAAAAGCTTATCTTGGTACTAATGACATGCAGGAAGTTGTCCGGCGCGTGAAAGATGGTGACCAGGAAGCCACATTAATATATGATGCGATGATTTATCAAATTGCCAAGGAAATCGGTGCCATGGCAACCACCTTGCCGGGAAAGGTTGACGCAATTATTTTTACCGGCGGTATGGCTCATTCCGACCTGACGGTAAAAAAATTATGGGAGCGGGTGAACTTTATTACCGGGAATAAGGTGGTGATTCCGGGAGAGAATGAATTGGAATCCCTGGCCAGTGGCGGTTTCCTGGCAATTGATAAAAAACAGGAAGTATTGGAATATAAAAAATAAATAAAGGAATTTTA
>CAYYMT010000164.1:0-6654 GCA_964472715.1 uncultured bacterium
CAAAAATACTCATTATCGCTATCGCAATGACAATCATTTAAAAGTAAAAATAAATGAGGAGGAGATTGAGTACCCTTCAGAGGAAGAAATTTATCCTTTGTACGCCAATACCAACATGACAACGAAAAAGGATAACGATTGGGTATTCGGGTTTGGCTTTGAATATGATGTGGGCCAATTGACACTCTCCTGCAAAATGGATATTATCAAATCCACAGCAAAAATCAATAATCGGTATAAAAGTGTATGCTCAATGGCAGAGGGCTATTATAACCATGTGTATGAAGGTCACAAATTAATTCCTGATGATCATGATATCGATTTTACCAGAAAGGAAATCAGCCTGGGATTAATTTATAATTTTGAAACTAATCCGAAAAATGTTAACCACCACAAATATTCACCCTTTAAAAATTTATCTGCTGAAATTAATTTCTCCGGTTCCATACCCGGCAATCGCGCTTTTTATAAAAAAATTACCGGTCCTTTTGATTCGCGGAGCAATATCAATGCCTGGAAGTTTATTAAATTGGGCCGGGGATTTAGTGTCAACCTGGTTTATAATACACCCTATTGGTTCCAATTGTATCATGGAATCAATTATACAAAATATGGATACAATGAAGACCTGGCGGACAAAGACATCTTATCAACAATAAGTCCGTTTATCATTGACAGAAAAGCGATATACGACCTGAAAAGCTATTCCTTCGACTATTATAATAAAGGCGTACAGGCAGGCATGTATATTAACCTGGCGCCAAAAGGCAATAAAATCATACCCTTACTTCAGGTCGAAGGATTACTCAACCAATTATCGATCAAAGGCAAAATAAAAGCAACTCAGCAAATATATGATCCGGAAAGATTTGGTTATAATACTCAATTTTTATTTAAGGGCTATGTTAAGGAAAAATTAGATTGGCGGTTTGGATATGGGCTGGGTACAGGTTTTAAATATAGAATCGGACGTTTTAACATTAAGCCAATGGTTAAATACACAAAATTTTTGAAAGCGAAAAAACCTTTCAAAATTGGGTATGAATTGTTTAGCCTTGATGGTGAAGAAAGTTATGAAACACTTGATTATAGTCGAGAATTTAATAATATGGATGTTAAATATTATACCTTTGGTATTGGATTGGAATATGATCTATAATCAATCCTTCTTAGATGTTACTGGCCTGACCGGATTTACCCATGGATCTCATCTACTATAATATAATGTGAATTCGACTTAAGGACTTTAACTCCGTATATAATTTATAAACCCTCTGGCATCTCCCTTTCAAAGGGAGAACCTGTTAAACTTCGGAAAAAACGTTTATCTTCTAAATTTAGTGTAAATAAGTATTTGTGAATTCATATCCCACTTTATCAAGAGCTTGTCCCGACTCTTCGGGAGGGAACCAGGTGGTGTGAAACTAACTTAAATTTCTATTTTTCCTCAGGTCGAACTCAGGTTAATATACTGTGTTTTAAATCGACAGGATTTTTATTCAACAACTTGCCTAAGTTGTTATTGATTTTTACTCGCAAGAGAAAAATCAACATAAATCTAAAAGTATAAGGAAAAATTAGGTGGGAAAGGTTAAGGCTGAGGTTAAGGTTGAAGCTGAGGTGAGTGATCGGTGGATGAGGAAGAACTGATGGTGGGGATTTTGAATATCGAATACAGAATGATGAATGCAGAATGACGAAATGCCGCTTGGCGAACCGACTCAACCTGAACCTAAACCTAAACCTGAAAATGACAGTTAAACCGACTTTTGGGACTACCTGCAGGATTATAAAACGATTATCTTATCCATGAACAATACTATTTAAACCTCCTGGTTGTTAAATAGTTTAAGTTTGGTCGCCTTAAAAATCGAAATAATTAAATAATTTCAGAAGATAAATATTGTACTTCCCGTGTAAACCTGTTATATTGGCAAAACTTGCAGGAAAGGGTTGTCATGACCGAGGGAATCATATTTGATATCAAGCATTTTGCCACCCACGACGGACCGGGAATCCGCACAACAGTCTTTCTGAAGGGCTGTCCCCTGGATTGCTGGTGGTGTCACAATCCTGAAAGTAAAAATCCCGGCAGTGAAAAAAATATCAGCGGCGGACACCTGGAGAAATCAGAAATAGGCGAAACCTGTTCTGCTGATCGTCTTTTTCAAGAAATCATCAAGGATGAAATATTTTTTGATGAATCCAGTGGCGGTGTGACTTTTTCCGGCGGGGAAGCGATGCTGCAGGTGGACTTTTTAGTGGAAATATTAAAGAAATTGAAAAAGCGGGGACTTCACACCACAATTGATACGGCGGGATACTGCGAACGGGAAAATTTTGATAAAGTAAGGCCCTATACAGACCTGTTTCTTTATGACCTCAAACTGATTGACCCCCAACTTCATGAAAAATATACCGGCAAAACCAATGACCTGATCTTGTCGAATTTTAAATATCTGGTTTCACAAAAAGTTAATATAATTGTGCGCATTCCGCTGATTCCCAACATAACAGATACTTATGAAAATTTGATGGCGATAAAGGACTTTTTGCAATCCTATAAAATGGTAAAAGTTGAATTAATTCCTTATAATAAACTTGGCGAAAGCAAAATTCGTAAATATATCGGTCAGGACAGAATCGGTAAATTAGCGACCCAATCTTCAGCAAAAGTGCGGGAATTACAACAAATATTTGAAGATTAATAGATTCAGCCGGATCATGAATAATTTTGGTAAATTGGCTGAAAGCGGAGGACGAAATGTTAAGTGAAAAAATTCAAAAATTAAGAGATCAATCCGAGAGTGCTGTACCGCGTCTCTCCATAGAACGGGCAAAACAGTTGACTGATTTTTACCGGTCTGACTTGCCAAAGGGAAAATCAATTCCGGTGCAGCGGGCTATGGCATTTACATATATTCTGAGCACAAAAAAACTTTGTATAAATGACGGCGAATTGATTGTCGGTGAAAGAGGCGATGCCCCGAAATCCACGCCGACTTATCCGGAAATCTGTACCCATACACAGCAGGATTTCGAAATACTGGATTCACGTCAAAAAATTCCCTTCAGGGTTGATGATGAAACACGGCGCATTCAGGCTGAAGAGATCACGCCTTTTTGGTCGGGCCGCTCGTTAAGGGACCAAATTTTTGATCAGTTGGATGACGACTGGAAAGAAGCTTATGCCGCCGGTGTTTTTACGGAATTCATGGAACAGCGCGCGCCGGGCCATACGGTTGCCGACGGAAAAATCTATAAAAAGGGATTTTTGGATTTTCAGGCAGACATTCAGCAAACTATTGGGAATCTGGATTTTATCAATGATCCGGAAGCACTGAAAAAACGGGAAGAACTGAAAGCGATGCATATCGCGCTGGATGGTGTTATGGCATTTGCTCAGCGCTATTCTGATTATGCATTGGAATTATCAGAAAAGACAGCGGATTTGGGACGCAAATCGGAATTGAGAATAATCGCTGATATTTGTAAAAAAGTACCTGCCAAAGCGCCGGATAATTTTTGGGAAGCGCTGCAATATTATTGGTTCGTTCACCTGGGCGTGATTACGGAACTCAACACCTGGGATTCCTTTAATCCGGGACGGCTGGATCAGCATCTTTATCCCTTTTATAAAAATGACATTGCCAGGGGAATTCTGACAGAAGAGAAAGCCCGTGAATTATTGAAAAGTTTCTGGATAAAATTCAACAATCAGCCGGCCCCGCCCAAAGTCGGTGTCACCGCCAAAGAGAGCAATACCTACACTGATTTTTGCCTGATCAATATCGGCGGCGTCGATGAATCGGGACAAAATGCGGTCAATGAATTGAGTTATATCATTCTTGATGTCATTCAGGAAATGCGCCTATTACAACCCAGCTCCATGGTGCAAGTCTCAAAGAAGAATCCCGACAATTTTTTGAAACGGGCGTTGAAGATCATTCAAACCGGTTACGGGCAGCCATCGATTTTTAACACTGATGCGATTATCCAGGAACAATTGCGAATGGGAAAAACCCTGGAAGATGCGCGCATGGGGGGCGCCAGCGGTTGCGTGGAAACCGGCGCTTTTGGGAAAGAGGCCTATATTCTCACCGGTTACTTTAATTTTGTAAAAATTCTGGAGTTGGCCCTGAATGATGGCAAGGATCCCATGACCAAAAAACAACTGGGCCCCAAAACCGGGAATCCTCAGGATTTTAAAACTTTCGATCAATTATTAGCAGCCTATCAAAAACAATTAGATTTTTTAATCGATATTAAAATTAAAGGTAACCTGATTATTGAGAGAATGTGGGCCGATACCCTGCCGGCTCCCTTTATGTCGGTCTTAATTGATGATTGTGTCGCTACCGGAAAAGATTACAATGATGGTGGCGCCCGATATAATAATTCATATATACAAGGTGTCGGCACCGGTACGGTTACCGATGCGCTGACTGCTCTGAAATACCATGTTTTTGATAGTAAGAATGTCACTATGCGTGAGATGTTGGATATGCTGGATCATGATTTCGAAGGGGCGGAGCATTTTCAGAAAGAATTGCAAAATAATACACCAAAATACGGCAATGATGAGGATTATGCCGATGATGTTCTGAAAGTGGTTTTTGATATTTTCTTTCAGGCGGTGGATGGACGGAAAAACACCAAAGGCGGACACTTTCGCATTAATCTGTTGCCTACCACCAGTCATGTTTATTTTGGCAGTATGGTGGGGGCAACTTCAGACGGTCGTAAAGCCGGACAGCCATTGTCCGAAGGAATTTCACCGGTGCAGGGAGCCGATATCAAAGGCCCGACTGCTGTCCTCAAATCCGCCGGGAAAATTGATCATCTGAAAACCGGCGGGACTTTGCTGAACCAGAAGTTCACACCACAGATTTTCGAAGATGAGAGTAATATTGATAAGATCGTCAGCCTGATTCGCAGTTATTTCAAAATGGACGGACATCATATCCAATTCAATGTTGTCAGCGCCGATACCCTGCGCAAGGCCCGGAAAAATCCCGGGGAGTATAAAAATCTGATTGTCCGTGTGGCCGGGTACAGTGATTATTTTGTTGACCTGACCGAGGAACTACAGGAAGAGATTATTCGACGCACAGAGCAAAGTGTGAATTAGGCGGTGATCGGTAATCGGTAATCTGTGATCGGTAATCTGTGGTCGGTAATCTGTGGTCGGTGATCGGTGAATGAAAATCCACCATTTCAAGAGTGATTTTTTGTGGCGAAATACGGAAGGATTTTTTATATTGCAGAATTAGTAATTATTGAATTGAAATAAACAGGGAGAGACAAAATGTTTAAGAAAAATATTTATGAAAAACGAAGAAAAAAACTGATAGAAAATTTTGAGTCAGGGATACTACTTTTTCCCGGCAATATGGATTGTGCCATGAATTATCCGGCGAATCCTTATCATTTTCGGCAGGACAGCAGTTTTTTATATTATTTCGGTCTGGATGAAGCCAATCATTTTGCTGTCATTGATATCGATAATAATCGGCAGGTTTTGTTTGGTGATGATTATGAAATCGATGATATCATCTGGATGGGGCCACAACCCAAAATGACAGAAAAAGCAGCCACTGTCGGTATTTCCGATGTCGAACCCCAAAGTAAACTGGCGGAAGTGGTCAAATCTGCCAAAGATGCCGGTCGTGACATCCATTTTCTACCTCCTTATCGGGGAGAAACCAAAATCCAGTTGGCGGAATTGTTGGGATTTCGCGCAGCTGAAGTTAATGACCACGCGTCCGAAAAATTGATCAAAGCAGTGGTAAAACAGCGTAATATCAAATCCGAAGAAGAAATCCGGGAAATCGAAAATGCCATTGACATCGCGGCATCTATGCACATTGCTGTCATGAAGGCCTGCAAACCGGGCATGTACGAATATGAACTTTCCGGCGCTCTTGAGGGAGTGGCTCTGGGCGCGAACAGTGCGATTTCTTTTCCGGCCATTGTATCTCATAATGGTCAAACACTACACAATCATTACCATGGCAATAAACTAAAAGCCGGGCGTCTGCTGATCAATGACTCCGGCGCGGAATCGGAAATGCATTACGCGTCTGACATTACCCGGACATACCCGATTTCCGGTAAATTTACCCATGAACAAAAAGAAATCTATACTATCGTTCTGAATGCGGAAACAGAATCGATCAAAATGATCAGGCCGGGCATCAAGTATAAAACCATTCACCTGGCAGCTGCAAAAATTATCGCCAATGGACTGAAAGATCTTGGCATTATGAAAGGTGATATGGACAAAGCGGTGGCAGCCGGCGCTCATGCGCTTTTCTTTCCCCATGGCCTTGGCCACATGATGGGATTGGATGTGCATGATATGGAAGGGCTTGGTGAAGATTATGTTGGATATGACGAAAATACCAAACGCAGCGACCAGTTTGGTACCGCTTACCTCCGTTTAGGAAAAGAACTGGAAACCGGAAACGTGCTGACTGTGGAACCGGGTTGTTATTTCATTCCGGAACTGATCGATCTCTGGAAAAAAGATAATAAATATACGGATTTCATTAATTACGACAAGGTGGAAGAATTCCGCAATTTTGGTGGTGTCCGCATCGAAGATGATGTGCTGGTCACTGAAAAAGGGTATCGCGTGCTGGGAACACCAAT
>CAYYMT010000165.1:0-6644 GCA_964472715.1 uncultured bacterium
GTATTGTCATCCAAACCGATGAACAAAATGTTAACCGGGAATTTGAAATTTCCGGCACTCCTGACCGCGGGAAAATCCTGGAAACGCTAATGAAATCAGGGCTATTCCTAAACCTGAAACAACGTCCTTTCAATAGTATTCCTGACCCTGACACAATTCCCCGGGATATTTTTATTTCAGGAATGAATACCTATCCCATGGCGCCGGACATCGATCTGTTGCTGCAGGGGAATGAAGAATATTTTCAGCAGGGCTTGTCATTCCTGTCGCAATTGACTTCCGGCAAGGTGCATTTATCAACGGCGCCGGACGAAAAATATTTGTTTGAGAATTATTCCAATGTGGAAATTCATTTGTTTGACGGTCCTCATCCCGCCGGCAATGTGGGCGTGCAAATTCATCATATCGCACCAATTATAAACCGGGAAGATATGGTATGGACCTGTCATATTCAGGGTGTCATTCAGATTGGAAAATTATTTACCCTGGGACATCTAGATGCAAATACCCTGGTAAAAGTCTCCGGGCCGGCAGCGAAAAATCGTCAATATTACAATACAAAAATCGGCGCAGCTGTGTCCACTTTTGCCCGGGGAGATAAAAATGCCCGCTGGATATCCGGCGATGTGCTCACCGGCCGGGGCATTACCCCTGATGGTTTCCTGGGATTTTTTGATAATCTCATTTCCATTATTCCGGAAGCGGATAAGGTGGAATTCCTGGGATGGATTTCACCGGGACTCAGCAAACTAAGCATGTCAAGGTCATTTTTATCAACTTATAATCCTTTTAAAAAAGCCTTTGATCTAAACACTAAAGTTCACGGCAGCAAGCGTGCTTTTGTCGCGTCGACCCTTTATGAAAAAGTGCTGCCCATGGATATCCTGCCGGTATTTCTGATGAAAGCGGTGATCATTGAAGATTTTGAGGAAATGGAACAACTGGGAATCTATGAACTGGCTGAAGAGGATGTGGCCTTATGCGAGTATGTCTGTCCTTCAAAGATCGAGTGGCAGTCTATTTTACGCCGGGGCCTGGACCTGGTCGAAAAAGAAGGCTGATGGTTAATTCAATATAAGAAGGAAATAGATGTATAAGTTATTGCAAAAGATAAAACCGCTGTTTGAAAAAGATGGGAAACTCAGCCGGCTCTACCCTGTCTATGAAATGATTGAAGCAATTCTCTATGTTTCTCCGAAACGGACGCAGCATGGCACCCACATCAAAGATGCCATGGATATGAAACGCTTTATGTTTCTGGTGGTGGTTGCCGGTACGCCGGCCTTTCTGTTTGGTATTTTTAATGCCGGCTATCAGCACTTTTTGTCAGCAGGAATTGATGCCGGGGTTTGGCAGATCATTGCAAAGGGATTATGGATTGTCCTGCCCATTTATATTGTGACGCTGGCTGTGGGGGCAGTCTGGGAGGTCCTCTTTGCGGTAGTTCGTAAGCATGACGTTTATGAAGGTTTTCTGGTCACCAGTTTTCTGATTCCCATGATCCTTCCACCCACTATTCCATTATGGCAAGTGGCCGTGGCGACTTCTTTTGGTATTGTCATTGGCAAAGAGGTCTTTGGTGGTGTTGGCTATAATATTTTTAATCCGGCGCTGGTGGCGCGGGCCTTTTTGTTTTTTGCCTATCCGAAATCCATTTCCGGTGACAGTGTCTGGACAAAGTTCTCTGATAAAGTTGTGGATTCTTATACCGCAGCGACTCCTTTGGCTGTAATGAGCGAAACCGGTTCCGGTACAGTAATCAACACGCTGACAGAAAAAGGGTACACTTTCTGGCAAATGTTTGTGGGATTGATTCCCGGCAGTATTGGTGAAACATCGACACTGGCAATTCTCATCGGCCTGGTGATTCTGGTTGTCACTGGCATTGCCAGCTGGCGCATCATTTTTTCGGTTTTTGCCGGCGGATTTGTAATGACAGCGCTGTTTAACTTCCTGGCGCCCGATCCGGCCCATGTTTTTGCCGTGCCTTTTCATTATCAGATGGTGATGGGCGGATTTGCTTTTGGCGCGGTCTTTATGGCCACCGACCCGGTAAGCGCCGCTGATACCAGGACCGGGAAATATATCTACGGTTTTTTGATCGGTGTGCTGGCATTGCTGATCAGAAATCTTAATCCCGCTTATCCCGAAGGTATGATGCTGGCGATCCTGTTCATGAATCTCTTTTCACCACTGATCGATCATATGGTGGTGGCTATGCATAAAAAAAGGAGGTTGAGTCGTGCGACGAAATAGATATTATTCCTTTATTTTTATTGCGATTATTACCATTGTAGCCGCCGGTGTTCTGTCCTTTGCCGCCAAATTTTTAAGGCCAATCCAGGAACTGAATGAAGCCGTTGAGAAGAAAAAAAATATTCTGCAGGCGGTAGGGCTGGTGAAACCAACGGAAAAATTATCCCGCGAAACGATCATCGACAAATTTGACCAGACGATTAAGCCGCTTGTTGTTAATTACCAGGGCGAAATCATGACTTTACCGGAAGGACAGACCGTTGCGGATATTGATCCTGAAACCGAGGCACAAAAACCTATTGAAAAACAATTACTGCCGGTCTATTTACAGCAGCAGGATGGGGAAACCGTCGCCTATTGCCTTCCCGTGTTTGGCAAGGGGCTTTGGTCGACGATCTACGGATATCTGGCATTAAAACAGGATCTCAATACCATTAAAGGGATTACCTTTTATAAACACGGAGAAACACCCGGTCTGGGTGCAGAAGTGGCGACTCAATGGTTTACGGAAAATTTTGAAGGGAAGCAGATTTTTAACAAAGAGGGAGAATTGGTATCGGTGGAAATCATTAAAGGCCAGGTCACCGAGTCCACTCCCCAGGCTTACCGCAAAGTCGACGGAATCAGCGGCGCCACTAAAACCTGCGACGGGGTCAATGATTTTCTGTTGAAAGACCTAAAAAAGTATAAAAACTATATTGTGAAAAATCGTACAAATAAGGATTAAAAGATGTCTAATAAGAAAACCTTTTTGGAACCGATCATCAAAAATAACCCGATTACCATTCAGGTACTGGGAATCTGTTCCGCCCTGGCGGTAACCTCACAATTAAAGCCCTCGATTGTGATGGGAATATCCGTGACAATCATTATTGCGGCATCCAATGTTATTGTTTCACTGATCCGAAAGTGGATCCCCAAGAATGTACGAATTATTGTGGAAATGACCGTGATTGCCACCATGGTAATTTTGGTGGACCAGTTCCTGCGCGCTTTTATGTACGATGTTTCAAAACAGTTATCTGTATTTGTGGGACTGATCATTACCAATTGCATAGTGCTGGGCCGGCTGGAAGGCTTTGCCCTGCACAATAAACCGGCACCCTCACTCTTTGACGGGCTGGGCAATGGTATCGGCTATGGTTTGATCCTGATTGCTATTGGCGCTTTTCGTGAATTGCTGGGAGCAGGAAAGTTGATGGGTGTGCAGATTATTCCGCAATGGATGTACAATATGGGCTATGAGAATAATGGACTGATGGTATTAGCGCCGGGGGCGTTTTTCCTGCTCGGAATGATTGTCTGGCTGCAGCGCTCAATTACAAAAGAATATGAAGAAGAATAAAATGGTTGAATTGGTTGAATTGGGATATCCGTTTAATCTGCGTTTATTCGCGGCAAAATGGAGAATTGGAGAATAAATGGAATTAATTAATCTGGCTGTCAAAGCAATTTTCGTAGAAAATATTCTACTGGCGTATTTTCTGGGAATGTGTTCCTACCTGGCAGTGTCGAAAAAGGTATCTACTGCTTTTGGCCTGGGCCTGGCGGTTATTTTTGTTCTGACCATTACCACGCCGGTGAACTGGCTGGTGCATTCCTATATTCTGAAAAAAGGCGCCCTGGCCTGGCTGCACCCGGCTTATGCTACAGTAGACCTCTCATTTTTAAATTTCATTGTCTTTATCGCTGTGATTGCCTCTATGGTTCAGATCGTGGAAATGATGGTTGAAAAGATATCCGCCAAACTCTATCACGCCCTGGGTATTTTTCTGCCATTGATCACGGTGAATTGCGCCATTCTGGGGGTTTCATTATTTATGGTAGAGCGGGATTACACAGTGGCGGAATCAACGGTTTTTGGGGCTGCTTCCGGGGTAGGCTGGTTTCTGGCGATTATTTCCATGGCAGCAATTCGTGAAAAATTACGCTACGCAAATGTGCCGAAAGGGCTGCGCGGCCTCGGGATCACCATGTTGGTCACCGGGCTGATCGCCATGGCTTTTATGTCCTTTTCCGGTATTGATATATAAGGATTAACGATGTTAAGTTTATTAAGTGGGTTATTTATCGCCTTGATTGCTGTTGGCTTACTGGCCTTTGCAATGATTCGAAAAGAGAAAAAAAGTGATCGTACCGGCAGTTGTGCTCCCGGAGGTTGCGGTCATTGCTCCTGCGCTGTTCCGACCTCAAAGGAAATGCATATCAATTATAAAATTTCTCAGGAGAAGTGAATGCTATTAATCATCAGTGGAATTTTAACCTTTTTAATCATTGCAATCCTGTTGACGGCAGCCATTGTATTCATCGAGTCAAAACTGGTTTACAAAGGTGATGTGACCATTAATATCAATGATGATCCGGAAAATTCAATTACAACCAAAGCCGGTGACACTCTGCTGGGAACGTTGAATGACAATGATATTTATATTCCCTCGGGATGTGGCGGTGGCGGCACCTGTGGCGTCTGTAAATGTCAGGTGATTGAAGGCGGCGGTGAACTTCTGCCCACTGAAGAAAGTCATATCAACCGGAAAGAGGCCAAAGAAGATTGGCGGCTGGCCTGCCAGGTCAAGGTCAAAAATGATATGCAAATCAAGGTTCCCGAGGAAATTTTCAATGTCAAAAAATGGGAATGCGAAGTGATCTCCAATAAAAATGTTTCCACCTATATCAAAGAACTGAATGTCAAACTGCCGGAAGGTGAAACCCTGGATTTTCGCGCCGGCGGCTATATTCAGATTGATGTCCCCAAATATTCCATGGATTTCCGTAAAGATATACAAGTTGATGAAAAATTTAAACAGGAATGGGAAGAAAATGGCGTTTTTGACTTGTCCATCAAAAACAAAGAAGAGACCTCCCGGGCCTATTCCATGGCTAATTATCCGGTGGAAGACAAGATCATTAAATTAAATGTAAGAATCGCCACACCGCCCTGGGACAGTAAAAAAGGAAAATTTAAAAATGTGCCGCCGGGAATTTGTTCATCCTATATTTTCGGGCTGAAGCCGGGAGATAAGGTCAAGGTATCAGGGCCTTATGGTGAATTTTTTGCCAGAGATACGGATAATGAAATGGTTTTTATCGGCGGTGGCGCCGGAATGGCACCGATGCGCTCACTTATATTTGATCAGTTACTGCGGCTGAAATCCAACCGCAAAATGACCTTCTGGTACGGCGCCCGCAGTCTGCGAGAAGTTTTTTACCGGGAGGAATTCGATAAACTGGCGGCGGAGTATGACAATTTTGACTGGTACCTGGCGCTGTCGGACCCGAAGCCGGAGGATGACTGGAAAGGCTTGTGCGGATTCATTCACCTGGTGCTGCTGGACAATTATCTGAAAGACCATCCCGAACCTGAAGAGTGTGAATACTATATTTGCGGGCCGCCGATGATGTTGCAGGCAGTACAGAAAATGCTCTATGACCTGGGAGTGGAACAAGAAAATATTTTATATGATGATTTTGGTTAATAATAATATGGGAGTTATACATGAAAGTTGCTGAAGAAATTATCAAAGAAAAAGGATCAGCCATGGAAAGTGTACCGCCGGAGGCAACTTTGGCAGAAGCGCTGAAAAAAATGGTGACCAAAGATATTGGTTCCATCGTTGTGATGGAAAAGGGAACAGTCATAGGTATTTGGAGTGAGCGAGAATTAATGTGTAGCATTGCTTTTCCCGGTTTTGATATTCATAAAGAGAAGGTTCGTGATCATATGAAAAAGAAGGTCGAAACAATTGCTCATGACGAGCCGGTCTATCGTATTTCCGATAAATTGCTGGGTCTGAAATCCCGGTATTTATTTGTCCGGAAAGAGGATAAAATAATCGGTTTGCTTTCTTCCGGTGATGTGATTCGGGCTTGTCTGATTGAAAAGAACGAACAACTGAAAAGCCTGGGCCTGGAATATTATGAAAACTGGAAGCATGATTAAAAGTAAATAATAATGACCAAATTTTTTCTTGTTATGACCCTTTTGGCCTGATTGCCGGAAGGGTTTTCTTGTAAAAAGAATCAATATTTCAAAATTACAAAGTTGCAAAGCAAGGTGATAATTGTTTAAATTCTTACCACAATTATCAAAAAATGAGGAGGAAATATGAATTTAAAGACGAATTATTTGGGATTGGAATTAGCCAACCCGATTATTGTCAGTAGTTGCGGACTATCAAAAACTATAGAGGGCATCAAAGATATTGAGAAAGCCGGTGCCGGCGCTGTCGTGCTCAAATCCATGTTTGAAGAACAAATTCAGGCAGAAACCAATGAAGCGGCCAAATATGTAGGCGTGGATTCTCATACCGAAGCCTATGATTATCTGCGAAATTACAGTAATGAATACTCTGTTTCCGCTTATCTGGATTTGGTGGAAAAGGCAAAAA
>CAYYMT010000166.1:0-6613 GCA_964472715.1 uncultured bacterium
TGAGGATATTAATATGCCAAAGTTTCCTTTTGAATTAGGCAAACCCTTCTGGTTATCAGCATACCCGAATGAGGGGTCTTTAGACTATTTTGACTTTCGATTCTATCGACAACCATTACGAAAATATTTAGTGAGAGGAGCAGCCACAAACAATTTTAAAACGGCAAAAACGCTTATCTATTTTGCTGCTATTACCTATGTTTTTCGACATGTAAATAATATTAGCCCGGATGATGAATTAACAGACCAACAACTAATTAAATGGAAAGAATGGTACAAGACAGCATATTATCTATACATAGTAGGGAATTATGCAAAATATGAAAGAATTATTGATACAGGATTTACCGGTGCCGCAAATGAATATAAAGAGTATTATCAGCAACTTTTAAAGTAATGGCCATTTTTTCCATAATTTAATACAGAATAAATTTCACAAAATTTTACTTGGATAATCTGTAAAAAATATTTATATATAGTGTCGACTAGTACATAACAGTTTTAACACGGAGATCAATATGTTAGAAAAGGTGAAAAATCTATTATTTAAGACCTGCCCCAAAACCGGTAAGATCCGGGGTGTGAAATTTGAAAACAAGTGGTTCTATTACCTGGCCTTTCCGATTCTGGGAATTCTGGCGACCATTTGGATATTAGTCAGAGTCATTCCCAAACCGAGCCGGCTCTCTTATCCCTGTATGAAAGTGGCCATGCCTTTTGCCACAACTTTTCTGACCTTTATTGGCGGATTATTGATCTCTTTCTTCTCTCTGAAAAAACTGCGCGAGAACCTGCAATCCAAAAATTTTAAATTCATGTTTACCGGTTTTCTGGCTCTTTGCATGGTTGCCGGCTTTCTGATGATCAACAGTAGTACCGCTGACACCACTTACGCCAATAATCCAACAGTCTCCCAGCCCGCCAATCAACCCATGGGTGAAGCCAAAGGCCTGTTTCCCGGCCGTGTGGTTTGGGTGCATAATCCCGCTGCCACCAATGAATTTTGTAACAATTCGTATATGGCGGACGGCATTCAGAATGAATGGGACAATGGCTGGTTCCTGGATAAAAACAATGACCAGGAAGTGATTGACGAGATGCTGAACACTGCGGTCAGAGAAATCACCGGAAAATTGGAAGTTGCCGCCGCCTGGGAGGAAATTTTTAAATTTTACAATTCTACTCATGATAAAGGTGTCGTCAGTTATCAGCCGGGAGAAAAAATATTCATCAAACTGAATCTCACCAGCGCCTGGGGAATGGGTGAAAGTTGGGGAAATATCAACGATGATTTTACAATTGCTGAAAACAGCTGGTACGGCGTCTCCGAGACTTCACCCCATTTGGTATTATCACTCCTGAAACACCTGGTCAATGTTGTTGGTGTTGCGGAGGAAGATATTTATGTTGGGGATCCGATGAAACATATTTACAAACATCGCTATGACCTGTTTTACAATGCCTTTCCTGATATTCATTATCTTGATTATAATAAGAATACTGACGGCAGGGAAAAAGTTGTTTCCAGCAGTACCGCGATAGTGGATTATTCTGACCGCGGCGCTGTCCTGCGTGCCGGCAGTGAAACCGATACTGTTTTCACCGATTATCTTTATACCATTTTCGAGGAAATGGACTATATGATCAACGTGCCCACATTAAAAGGACATAAGCGGGCAGGGATCACGGCTTTTGCCAAAAATCATTTTGGGTCACATACCCGTGGTGACGCCACACATTTGCATAATGGTTTAATCGCACCCAATGAAACCGATCCCTATCGCGCCGGTTATGGTTTTTATCGTGTTGCTACTGACATGATGGCCCACGAAATTTTAGGCGGTAAAAACCTGATCTACCTGATGGACGCGCTCTGGTCTGCCGGCGCGGAGGTGCATAAGCCCAGCAAATGGAAAAATGCGCCTTTTAATGACCATTGGAGTTCATCAATTTTCATTTCACAGGATCCGGTGGCCATTGAATCGGTGGGCTATGATTTTCTGCGGGCCGAATATACGGAAGAGCAACATCCCGATGAAACTTTTGTCCAGATGGAAGGCACCGATGAATACCTGCACCATGCCGCTGATTCCACTACCTGGCCCGATGGCATTGTTTATGATCCGGAAAACGACGGCACACCCATCTCATCGCAAGGCGTTCATGAACACTGGAACAATGAAATCGATCGTGAATATTTACGAAACCTGGGGTTGGATGAAGGCATTGAACTGAAAACCCGGGATTATGCCAATAATACCCAGGATGACACCGTCATTGTGCAGCATGTGGTGGATTTACCGGTTTTTGACGGCATTGATAATGAATCCTGCTGGCAAACTGCTGACTGGCAGGAAATCGGCCAGACCTGGATTCCTTATGGCGATTTTGTACTGTCCGATGATTTTCAGGGACGCTATAAGGCTGTCTGGAATTATGATGATAACCTGCTCTGTTTCCTGGTGGAAATCAAAGATGACACGCTTGTCGACGGCCATGACCCCGCCAATGATGACTACTTTAGCTATGATGTTCTGGAAGTTTTTATTGACGAAGATAATTCCGGCGGTATGCACCGGATCGACCAGGGTAATGAAAATGCCGAAAATGCTTTCTCCTATCATATCAATGTCAACTTTCCGGAAGTTGACGGCACGGAAACCGAATTCGTTGCCAGGGACATTGCCGGATTCTGGGAAAAACCGGACTTCGCTGACCACTTCGAACATTTTATTGTTAAACGATACAACAACAAGGTGCTTTATGAATTTGCGTTGAAGGTCTATGATGATTCTTATGATGACAATGACATGGAAAATTCCCGTGTCCATTTACTTCCGGAAAAAATTCTGGGATTTTCTATGGCCTATTGCGACAATGATGATCCCGACGAAGACCCTAAAACCAGGGACAATTTCTTCGGCTCTGTGGAAGTGACAGAAGAAAAACACAATTCCCACTGGGAGGATGCCGACGGTTTTGGTACCATGAAATTAGTGGATGAAGCCGGATATGTGGCGATTGATGATGAGAATATCAATGTTGCCGGACAGTATAAACTGGAGCAGAACTATCCAAATCCTTTTAATCCCGCCACAACCATTGCTTATTCTATTTCGGAAGACGTGAAAGTTAATCTGTCAATTTATAACATGGCCGGACAAAAGGTAGCGGAATTAGTCAATAAAAATCAGGCCGCCGGCTATTATAAGGTTAATTGGAATGCTGAAAATACCGCCTCCGGTATTTATTTCTACCGAATTAAGGCTGGAAAATTCACCTCCTCGAAAAGATGCTTGCTGATCAAATAAACCTGATCCAATAATTAAAGGCGGCAAATTTAATTGTCGCCTTTTAAATTTCTGTTGTCAGAATTTAGAATGTTCATAAAATATTGTCAAGTCACTTTTTTTGTCACAGTTTCCCGGGCGGCAAAGTGATTAAACAGGATAATCGAAATGGCGACGAAAATCATTCCTATCACCGATGATATTTCCGGTGATTCGGCGGGCAATAAAATCCAGCTGAATATCGCGCCGAAAACAGGGATAATAAATTTCCAGAGGTTTAATTCCGAGACCTTGATCTCGGGTTTTTTCAGCAGATTGAACCAAATCGCAAAAGCCCCCGCCGATAAAAAAGCCAGCCATCCCAGAGCGAAATAGTATTCCCTGGCGTAAATGACTTTCGGCAATCCCTCAAAAGGCAGTGAGAGTATCAGTAATAGAAAACCGCCGATGAATAACTGGGCGGAACTAAAGATCATGGGGTGAACAACTTTTTTGTTTTTGGAAACAATAATATTTCCCAAAGAACCGGAAGTGGTGCTGACCAGCAGAATTAATATCCCCGTCAGTTCTTTCAGACCGGTTGCCATCCAGGGTTTTCGACTGAGGGCGATGATTGTGATACCCACAAATCCCAGCACCAGGCTGACTGTTTTTGCAACGGTCATCCTGTCGTGGTCCATTAGAAAGTGGGCGGAAATAGCGGAAATCAGCGGCGCGGAACCAATAATGATCGCTGCCAGGGCGCCATCAATCATTGTGATGCCGGTATAAAATAGCGCATAGACCAGGAAGGTTTGCACAATACTCAGCAGCATTACCAGGGGAAAATTCTCTTTTATGACACGAAAATACTTTCCCAAATTTCCGGCAAAGAACAAAAGCATGATGCCTGACAGCATAAAGCGTATCCCGGCAAAGGAGAGAGGGTCTGTGTATTTCAGGCCGATCTTAATGCCCGCAAAAGCAGTGGACCAAAGCAGACAGGCGACAATGGCGAGCAGTATGTATTTGATGGATAAATTTCTCAAGACTTTTCCTTTTTCAATTTCAGCAAATTTAAACAACAAAAGTTTCGATTCAAAAAATTATGAATCATCGACGGAAAAATTGCTTTGCAATCATGAGTTTAGGTGGTTTTACAGGAAGATTTTTTTCTAAGTCTTACTTTTACCAACCCCATAAAATTATTGTAAAGACCAACCTTACAACCTAAATTAAGACCATAAATAAAACTTTATTTGGAGACAGGAAAATGAAAACAATATCAGCAAAGCTGACAGCCAGCATCTCAGAATTGAAGAAAAACCCGTCGGCATTAATTAAAGAATCCGAAGGAGAACCTGTGGCGATATTGAATAACAATATACCAACAGCATATCTTATTCCGGCAAAAACTTATGATAACTTATTAGAAAAATTAGAAGACAAAGACCTAATTCGTATTGTACGGGAACGTCAACATGAAAAACAAAACGCAATTGCGGTAAGTCCGGATGAAATATAATCTAAAATTTCTTCCATCTGCATTAAAAGAGTGGGAAAACTTTTCTTAAGTCATGTTTTCCTTCTCAATTTTTGCAAAGGAGAATAATGCCGGCGATGAAAACATAACTCAAGAAAATTAGTGTTTCCCAAAATCCTCATCCCCCACCACCATTTTCAGCGCTTCATTGGCTGCTACATAGCCAAAAATACCGGTGATCATAGGCAGACTGCCGATGGGTTTCCGCTCCCGGCCGCTCTTGTAGAAATTGGGTTCCGTTTCCTCACTGACGGTTTCTTTGCTGATCCGTTCCGTGGAATAGACGCAATGAATGCCTTGGTAAATGCCGCGATTGCGCAGCCGTTTTCGCACGAACTTTGCCAGCGGGCACATTTTGGTTTTGGCGATATCGCCGGTGGTGATTTTGGTGGGATCCACTTTGCGGGCGGCGCCCATGGATGAGACGACCGGCATACCGCGGGTGACGGCTTCATAGAGTAAATTGACTTTGGGGTTCAGGGAATCAATCGCATCCACGATCAGATCAGTAGGCTCAGCAAAAATCTCATCAAAAGTATCAGCGTTACAAAGGGTATTGAAAACTTCCACAGTGATACCGGGATCGATCTGTTTGATCCGTTCTGCGGCAGCTACGGTTTTGAGGCGCCCTAAATTTGGCTCGATGGCATATAATTGCCGGTTAAAATTGCTCTCACTGATCTCGTCAAAATCAACAATCCGCAGAGTCCCGACGCCGCAGCGCGCCAGGGCTTCCACCACATGGGAACCCACCGCACCGAGGCCGATCACGGTTATGTTGGTTTGGTGGAGTTTTTCCACCGCTTCTTTGCCGAGTAGTAATTCTGTTCGTTTATGTCTCTCACTTTTTATCATTGTTTTTATTATTGCTCACCATTTCAAAGGTCTGAAGAACTCTTTGAAAGGTGGTGAAGAAATCTTTTGCTGTTGTCCCCGATCTGTGCTTTCAAAAAATCAATGTCAAGTTTCTTAATTTCAGCGATCTTTTCCAATACAAAAATCATATTGGCCGGTTCATTGTAGGAATGGTTTTCGATTTGACCGGTTTTGGGTAAAAGATAGGGAGAATCGGTTTCCAGCAGGAGCCTGTTATCGGGAATTGTATTAACGATTTGGGGTAATTTTTTTTTCGGGTGGTCCAGGATCGCACCGGAAAAGGAAAAAAAACTGTTGGGCAGCTCCAGCAATTGTTCTGTGATTTCCAAAGAAGCGGAAAAAGAATGCAGCAGGATGGTCAAATCATCAAATTCTTTCAAAACCGGTATTGACAAGTGCCAGCTTTTCAGATTGTGAACCGCCACCGGCCGTTGATATTGCCGGGCGATCTCCAACTGGTCTTTGAAAACCCTTTGTTGCGTCGCAATGCTCTCTTTGACGAAATGCAGGTCCAGCCCGATTTCGCCTACCAAACAGCGCGGATTGTTTTCCAGCAATCGGGACAGCTTCTTTTTCCAGTCAGCGGATATTTTTTTGACCTTCCAGGGATGAATGCCAACAGCCGGAAGAATTTCCGGATATTTTTTGGACAAATCCAACACTTGCCGCCAGTCCTCTTCAGAAGTTCCGCAGGACACAAATTTTGTAATAGCTTTTGCTTCAGCCTTTTTCAAAACACTATCCAAATGCGGCCGGATTTTTTCATCTTGCAAATGGCAATGGTGGTCTGTGAGCATAATTATTCTTGTTTTTTCCTCTAAACTGTTTTCTTAAATATACAGATAATTCGGTTCTATAAAAACATACTTCCAATTCTATTATACTTCTTCCAAAATATCCGCAACACTATTGTCGCGATCCTTTC
>CAYYMT010000167.1:0-6580 GCA_964472715.1 uncultured bacterium
GCAATGTGCCGCCAAGATAGCCGGCCTCGCCGAGGACTTTCATGTTTTCCTGAGTTTCCGGTGCCCAACTGACTTTGCCATCTTCCAGGCTGGCGCCCTGTTCATCCACGGCTTCCGCACGGGGCCAGATAAAATTGGCACAGATGTCACCGGCATTTTTCAGCACCATGTCATAGTAATCGTGGGCTTCCTGCTGATTGGCTATGGAGCCATTGCCCTGAAAATCATCTTCCAGGTCTGCGATGATTTCCGATATATCAAATTGGTTTAAGTAAAATTCCCTGCTTTTATTATAAAAATTATCAGACATTATTCTTCCTCCCTGAGCATTTGGATCATTTTGGGAATGACATCTTTCACATCACCAACAATTCCTTTATGCGAAATATTGAAAATCGGCGCATTGGGATCTTTGTTAATGGCAATGATTTTCATTGAGTCTTCCATACCGGCACGATGCTGAATCTGGCCGGAAATACCCGCTGCAATGTAAAGTTTAGGCCGGACAACCGAGCCGGTTTGTCCGATTTGACGCGCTTTTTCGGTATAGCCAAAATCCACTGCCGCGCGACTGGCGCCTACTTCGGCATCCAGCAAGGCGGCCAGTTTATGGAGCATATCAAAATTCTCTTTGCTGCCAACGCCGGCGCCACCGGCAATGACCACATCTTTAGAGTCAAAATTAACCGCTGATTTTTTCGGTACAATGGAAAGAAATTCATTCTTGATCCATTCGTCAGTAAAATCAACATCAGCTTCCTGCATAATCCCTTTTTTATTCAGTTTTTCTTCCGGTAAAGGCATTACACCTTCACGGACCGTTGCCATCATGGGCCGATGGTCAGGCGTTACAATAGTCGCCAAAATGTTGCCGCCAAAGGCCGGTCGTACCTGGAAGAGTGACTTCCCTTTGTCTTCTTTGCGATATTCCAGATCATCAATAAATAACTGCGTACAATCGGCTGTCAACCCTGTTTTCAGCGAGGATGCAATCAGTGGCGCAATATCACGGCCATTGTGTGTTGCTCCAAACAGAACAATATCCGGTTTTTCCTGTTTGATGATCTGCTCGATAATATTTTTATAAGCAAAAGATTGTAGATTTTTCAGATTTTCATTGGTGTAATAAATCAGTTTATCCAGGCCATTCTGGAACAATTTATCAGCATCTTCCGGCAGAGAGTCACCGACAAACACACCGATTACCTCACCTTTAAATTCTTCCATCATTGTAAAGGCTTTATAAGCCAGTTCCAGGCTCACAAACCGGCATTTATTGGTTACGGGATTTTTTTCAATATAGACAAGTGTTTTCATTAGTTGGCCTCAGTGTATTCTTTCATTATATCATTGATCAGCATTTTGATACCACTGTCATCGGCATTGAACATTTCCAGATCGCCGCCGGTGAGGGTAATGCTTTTGATTTTTTTCACTTTTGTCGGGCTGCCGCCAAGTCCGCATTTTTCCAGTTCCAATCCCATATTATTGGCATTGAAGACCGGAATGATCAATCCCTTTGCCCTGGCCTGTTCCAATTCGTCAGGTGAAAAATTTTCTTCAATATCACATTTGAAGTAATGATGCATGTTCAGGCAATTGGGATAGCCCGGTTCATTAGCTTCTTCTGTCACTGTGAGCAATACCGGAAATTGTGATTTGATCTCTTCTGTCTGGACTTCACCGTCACGCTCAACAATTACATAATCATCTGTAATTTCTTTCAGTTTGGAAACGTAAGTAAGCTGATTGAAACCGACCTTATCAGCCACCTGCGGTCCCACCTGGGCGGTATCACCGTCAATGGCCTGGCGGCCTGCGATCACCATATCCACTTTCCCGATTTTTTTCACAGCTTCGGATAAAACGTAGGAGGTCGCTAATGTATCGGCACCGGCAAATTTCCCATCGGAAATCAGCACCACTTTATCAGCCCCAAGGTAGAGTGAATGTTTGAGAATTTCAACTGCCCGTGGTGGGCCCATGGTGACCACGTGAACTTCCGCGCCGATTTTGGCTTTTATGTCCAGCGCCATTTGTAATCCATTCAAATCTTCCGGATTAAAAATGGCCGGTAATTTACCTCGATTAACAGTTCCGTCTTCTTTCATCGCCTGCCCGGTAATATTGGCAGTATCGGGAACCTGTTTCGCTAAAACAACGATTTTTTTCATTATTTCCCCTGATAGTATGGCCACAGAGAACACAGAGAAGGAAGAACTATTTATTCGCTGATTGCGCATATTCCCCGCAGAAAAATAAGAAATATCTCCGGTTATACTCTGCGCCTTTTACGAACTCTGTGCTAAATTTTCAGTGTTTATCAGTGTTGATCTGTGGCGTATTATTGTATCTTTATTGTCAAAAAAATTAATCGGTAGTTTAAGGATTATTAAAGATTAAAATCAACACTTTAGTGGTTTTTGTCAGAAAAAAACTGATTGTTTACCAGGTAATTGCACTTGAAAAGTTTCAGATTATATAATAGGTATGAAAAAATTGACTTAACTGATTTTATAGCCGACACCGCGAACATTGATAATAAATTTTCCGGCCGGCCCTAGTTTTTCACGCAGGTTTTTGATATGCACATCAATTGTCCGGTTCACCACCAGTTTATCATCGCCCCAGAGTTTCGCCAGCAGGCGATCACGGGAATATACCAGACCGCGCTTTTCAGCAAAAATACGCAGCAGTTTGAATTCCGTGGCTGTCAATGCTACCGGCTTATCTTCTACTGTGACTTCATATTTTTGCAGGTCTATCTTAAGAATGTTTTCAATGCTAATGATGGCGTTTGTGGTGGTTTCCGTGCTTCTTCGTATGACTGCTTTCACACGGGCCAGAAGTTCGCGAATAGAAAAGGGTTTGGTGACATAATCGTCAGCACCTAACTCCAGTCCCAGCACCTTATCGAATTCATCATCTTTCGCTGTCAGCATAATGATCGGAAAATCCACGCGCTTTTCATTCCGCAAATATTTACAAACATCAATGCCGTCAATATCCGGAAGCATCAGGTCCAGGATTAAAAGATCAGGATTTTCATTTTTCAGCATTTTATAAAGGTCTTCGGCATGGGTAAATTTTCTCACTATATACCCGGATTTTTTCAACTGAAGCGATACCAATTCCAGAATATCCGGTTCATCATCAACGACTGCGATTAATTTACTGATAACAAACTCCTGTTATAATGTTACATTCTTTCAGGTGCACTTACACCGATAATATTGAGCCCGTTAACCATCACAATACGAGTGGCTTTGGCTAAGGCCAGACGCGCATTGGTTAATTCTATATCCCTGGAAACAACCTGGCATTCGGAATAAAATTTATGAAATGCGGTGGCCAGTTTTTGCAGGTAATTGGATATTTGCTGGGGTTCCAAAGATTGTTCACATCCCTTCACCACATCATTAAATTCCGATAAAACATACATCAGGTATAATTCTTCTTTGGTGCTGAGTAATGAGCGGTCACACTCATCGGAATAGTTGATTTCCAGTTTATCGGCTTTTCGGAAAATGCTGGAAATCCGCGCTGTCACATATTGCAGGTAGAAAACCGGATTTTCATCCCCTTCAGTTTCCGCCAGTTCCAGGTCAAAATCCAAATGCGAATTAGCATTCCGCATGATAAAAAAGTAGCGGACCACATCCTTACCTACTGTTTCGATCAATTCATCCAGGGTCACAAAATTGGCCTTTCTGGTGGACATTTTGACTTTTTCACCACCACGGGTTAGCGTGACAAACTGATGAATGACCACCTTGATCCTGTCAACATCATACTTTAGTGCTTTCAGACCGGCAAGTACATCAGGATAAGTAGCATGGTGGTCAGCGCCAAATACATCAATGATCTGATCATATCCCCGTTCATATTTTGTCCGGTGATAAGCAATATCCGGTAACCGGTAGGTGGCTTCATCAACAACACTTTTCCATAGAACGCGGTC
This sequence comes from uncultured bacterium, assembly GCA_964472715.1. Taxonomy (GTDB): domain Bacteria; phylum Fidelibacterota; class UBA2242; order UBA2242; family JAFGTP01; genus JAFGTP01. The sequence goes on from CAYYMT010000167.1 coordinate 3,962, forward strand.
GTTTTCCACACCATAATCCGTGCCTTTGAACCAGATCGCCCCATCTTTTTCATAGGTTGCCCCGATTTCCTTGAGTTCCGCCAATATTTTATCTATTTTTCCTTCATCATAAAGTGTTCGTTCATTATAATACTTATCAAAATGTATTTCCAGGGTTTTCAAGGTCGATTCAATATCATCAAAAACCGCTTGTTCGGCTGATTCCTTAAAAATATCATTTTCCGGATCATCGCGGAATTTATCGCCATGTTTATCAGCTATTTTTTGTGCGATTTCCCGAATATATTCTCCCTGGTAATAATCTTCCGGCATGGGGTCATCACTGCCCAAAATCTGTTTGTACCGATGATAGGTTGAAAGGCCAAGAATCCGCATCTGCCGCCCGGCATCATTGTAATAATATTCCCGGTCAACATTGTAACCATTCCACTCCAGGATACGCGCAATGCAATCGCCAAGAACAGCCTGACGGCCATGGCCGACAGTCAATGGACCAGTGGGATTAGCGCTGACGAATTCCACCTGTACTTTTTTGTCTTTACCAAGATCAGATTTACCAAAATCATTTTTATCCATCAAAACCGTCCTGACAATATTTTGTAAAGCTGAATCCGAAAGAAAAAAATTAATAAAACCCGGCTTTTTGATCTCTATTTTTTTGACAAAATCATTATCAGCAGGTATTGCCGCAACAATCTCTTCTGCAATCTGCACCGGATTTTTGCGCAATTTCTTTGTCAATGTCAACGCGAGATTGGTGGCAAAGTGGCCGTGATCAACGCGTTTGGTTCGTTCCACATGAATATTATCGTGTTCAATTTCCAGTCTATTCAGAGCCTGTTGTAACAAATCAGTTATACTATTCAGCATTTATTCCTCAATTTTTAGTGGCAATTTATAATTTCTGTACATTTTTTACAATGAAATAAACGGCAGACTTTGTAATAATAAGATTGAGGTTAAGGTTGAGGTTGAGTTGGTGACCGGTGAGCGGTAATCTGTAATAGGAAAATGGTCGACTATAGGAATTTTCCCCTTCCCGGATATGATTACCGGCCACTGAACACCGATTACAGATTACTGACCACCGATCACTGACCACCGATTACCGATTACTGATTATATAGCGTCGACATCCTCATATTTACCGAGAATTTCAGACTCTTGTATAAACAAGTACTCCACACCATCTTGCTCAAATTTTGTTCCGGCAAAATCCTTGTAAATCACGCGATCACCAATAGATATTTGTTCTTTGGCGGCTGCAGAAATTGCCACCACTTCACCTTCATTGGGTTTTTCTTTGGCAGTATCCGGGATAATGATGCCGCCTGTTGTCTGTTCTTCTTCTGTTGGGGCTTTAACCAATACATAATTATTGACAGGTTGAATTTTCATTTCTTCTCCTCTATTTTGAATTTATTTCAAGTAGTTCATTAATACGTGGGCGGTCAAAACCGACAATTATTTCACCGTCAATGTCGGTTTGCGGCACACCAGTCTGGCCGGTTCGTTGCTGTAATTCCCGGGCCGCATTGGGATCTGCCGCCACATCGACATCAGTGAAGGAAATTCGATTTTTCCTTAAATAGCTTTTCAATTGATTACAATAGACACAAGTTGGCGTCGAATAAACAGTAACATTAGGTTGCGCAACCTCTTCCCCATGCTCATTTAAAACTGGCGCTTCCTGAAACAGCATTTCGTAATAGGATTTCTTTTGTTTTCCATAGATCACATTATAACCGTCATTATTGCGAATCACCAATACCGCTGGTACGGAATCAATATTGTATTCCGGGTGTATGGTTTTTACGTCGCCGGCATTGACTGTGTAAATGGGGACGTCCTGATAGTCTTCCTGAAGTTCCTTGAATAATGCCAGGGTCTCCATGCTTTTTTGAGACTTTTCCGTATAAAATAAGACCAGTTTGATTTTCTCATCTTTTTTGAGTTGATCAATTGTTTTTACCGCTTTCATTGTTTCAAATTTCTCCATATAATATTTTCGATAATTGAACTCTTGGATGGATGTTTGCGGTACAAGGTTACAAATTATTCTGTAAGGAAAAACAATTGCGGATTTTATTAAATCACAGCAACTTAATTTAGAATCAAAACCTACTAAACAGCAATTGACTTATCACTGACGGCAAAGTTATTTCCGCCCAGATGATGGATCAATTGGAGTCCATTACTAAAATCCCATTGATCATCTTTCCAGCAATCTTCCCGGACTTCAGACCTGAGAATCTGTGCAATGATCAATACTGAACTTCCCATATCCTCAACTTTCGATACCCTGCATTCCAGTCTAGCAATCGCTTCAGCCACTAAAGGCGCTTTGATTTTTCCGGCCTTTTGCCTTTGCAAGTCAACATAATCAAATTTGTCATCAATTTCAGAGCCACTGATTTTTCCTGCTTTGATTACCTGTTTTGCAATTGTCACATCCGGTATATTAAAACCAAACTCACCGGTTTCATTGATAAATTGGTAAGAGTAATGGCGCTTACCACTTAAAATCGCCACCATTGGCGGGTCTTTGCGTAGGGGCATGTTCCAGGCTACAGGAAACAGATTATCCTTGCTGCCATTCCCTACGCTGATCAAAGCGAC
>CAYYMT010000168.1:0-6556 GCA_964472715.1 uncultured bacterium
GGCTATTTGGTAGCTGCTGAAATAAAAGGCGACAATTTCAATGAATTAAAAATGCTATCGTCATTGCATGGTATTGGTTTTATCCTCTTAGATATTAGCAATCCATCTGAAAGTCAGATTCTACTACAAGCAAAAGATCGGGAAACAGTTGACTGGGCAAGTGTTAATCGTTTAGCAGAACAGAATGCAGATTTTTCATCTTTTGTTGAATCGGTCAAGATATACTATGAATCAGGAATAATTAGAGAAAGTGATTGGTACTGACTTTTTTCCGACACATAACTGCCAGTACCCGTTTCCGCTCAGCTTCACCCAAATTGTCTCCTGATGGTCGGGCAGCTTCTCGTATTCGTGAACCGTTTTTTGCAATATGTTTTAGCCATCAAATATGCTAGCAAGAATTAATTGAAAGTGAAACGAAACTAAAACCATGAAGATACAATCAGAAATAAAGCAAGAAATTGATAGCGAACCCGGATTCATCGTCGGATTTGCAGATATAGAAGGCTTACCGGATAAAAGGTTTGATCAATACAAGTACGCCATCTCAATTGGCAAAGGGCTCGATGATTCGATAATCGATTGTATTGCCGGCGGCCCAACCAGTCACTATTATGACCTGTATAAGCGTATGAATAAAGCCTTAGAAACTAAACTGTCATCGATAAGTGCTCTTCTGGAAAAGGCCGGAATAGCTCATCTTCAGATCAAACCGACCATGGATGATGATGAATTGGATGAGGACTATGTCAGAACATTGCGAACGCCCTTTTCTCATAAACTTGCCGCAACACGAGCGGGACTTGGATGGATCGGAAAAACAGATTTATTGATTTCCAGGGAATTTGGCCCGCGACTTCGGCTCGCGTCAATTTTGATTGAAAAAAGTCAGGTTGAATTCGAAGTAAGTCAGCCGATCACAAAAAGCAAGTGTGGCAATTGTGATATATGTGTGACCGAGTGTCCGGCCCAGGCTGCTACCGGCGGCCTTTGGGATGTAACTGTCGATAGAGATGAGTTTTATAATGCTTTTAGATGCAGAGAAAAATGCCGGGAGTTGTCGGGAAAAAATATTAATATAAATGCCAGTATTTGTGGAATATGTATATCAGTCTGCCCGATTGGAAATAAGAATAAAACTAAAAATTAGGAGTCGTCACGATGAACAACCTCACCAAACAATTAATCATAAAAGATGATGAAGAATAGCAATACACATATCAAATATGGCAGAATATTTTCAATTCTAACCTCACTGTTGGGAATAATACTTGTGACATACATGATCAAGGTGGAAGGTGAACCTGGCGCCTTGCCCTTATTATTAATAATCACAGGTATTGCAGGATTTATTATTTGTCAGACTAAACTCGAGAAACAAGGTAAGTTGGCATTCACAATATCGAAAAACCAACGATTAATCGCTGGCTTGACAACTATAGTAATACTATTGCTAGTCCCACTGATTGCAATGCAATTTTCAACTGAATTTGATTGGGATATTTATGACTTCACACTTTTAGGGGTTTTGTTGTTCAGTACAGGAGCGATATGTGAATTTCTCGTGTTGAGAAAAATAAAAAGTATCAAAGTCAGAATTTTCATCTGCGGAACAATATTATTTGTACTCTTTCTAATCTGGGCGGAACTTGCCGTCGGTATATTCGGGAGCCCTTTTGCAGGTTCATGAGTAAGAGTGTGAAGAAATAGCGACGTAACGTGAAAAATATTTTTTGAAGAGGAAGTGAAAAAAATGGAAAAAGAGGCAATAAAAAAATCAATTGAAGATGTGTTTAGAAAGCAGGTGCGAAAAGATTCCAAAGTGAAGAATGCTTATTTACTCGTTCATTCGAAGCAATTGGATTTTCATATGAATATTGCAGAAGGGTCGACAGGCGATCTGCCTGCAAATCCTCAACAACCCAATTATATGGCCAGTGTCGGCAAGCTGTTTACAGCAACCATCATCGGGATACTCTATGAGAGGGGACAACTTGATTTTTGCGATAGCATTAGCAAGTACCTTGATGCAAAAATCGTAAACCGTTTGCACATTTACAAGGGGAATGATTACTCGAAAAACATTACAATCAGGCATCTTCTCATGCAGACATCCGGTTTGTTTGACGTTTTTTATCATCTTTTGAATAAGATGATAAAAGATCCCGGGTTTAAAATATCTCCAGGGGAAGCTATTTTATGGGGCAAAGAAAATTTAAAACCGGTGGCGGTACCAGGCAAAAGACATTCCTATACAGACACCAACTATTATCTGCTGGGATTAATAATCGAGAGCATTACCGGCAAAGCCTTTCATGAAGTAATGCATGAATTCATATTTGACACTACAGGTATGCAGCATTCTTATATGCATGGATACTCTAAGCCGCGGGTTGAATCCGGCCATCCTGCTGCCAAGGCATATTTCAAAGGCCGGGATATCCTCTCGATAGATGGTTATCATCAGATAGATTATGCCGGTGGCGGTGTCATTGCCCCTCTGTCGGATTACCTGCTATTCATGGAAGCCCTGGTTAACCACGAGATTATCGCGAAAGAAACGCTTGATAGAATGATCAGGGATGACATCGGGATGGGATTCCCCGTTTTCGCATTTAACTATGGGTATTCAATATGGAAATTGAAAACAATTCCGTTTCTCATACCTGAAAAATTTCAATGTTGGGGTTGCGTTGGAGCTACCGGGGCTTTTATGTTTTATCATCCTGGGACCCAATCATACATTATCGGTACATTCAATGACTTTTCCTATAGAGGAAAAGCGCTGGAATTCATGGTAAAGAAAGTCATAAAAGAGTTATTGAGCATTAGTGCGTAAGGAGGAAATATTATGGGTACCTATGTGCGATTCAGCCTTTTGTTTTTTGTGATTCATCTAGTTTGCTACATCACCGCCGGTATTATTGATTTGCAGTTGGCAAAAAGAATTTATGAGGGAAAGGATAGACTTTACAGAGCCTTTTTCAGAGATATGGAGGACATACAAGAGAGTACCAGGGTTGCAAAACTGCTTTTGCCGTCTCAATTTATCAGGGGACTTATGATGTCGGTGGTGCTCTATCCGATTTTGCCCTCCCTGAAAGAGTTGCCCTTTGGCATACAGTTCCTGTTTATGGGCGGGTTAATGTTTGTCTATGCAGATTTTTCAAGCGCCATACCATTCTCTAACACAATAGAAGGATTGGTCTATTTAAAGAAGCAATTTGTCAAAAAGAAGGTGTTCTGGACAATACAATTCGAAGCAATTATATACAGCACTCTGTTTGGGCTATTGTCCGCATGGATTTTAATCTAAAAAAAATCGTGAGAATAGGGTCTATGATAAGGGGAAGCAAATGCAGGAGGGATTGCTCATGAAGACATCAAAAATCTTATTAGTATTCGGCAGTTTGATCTATCTCGGTTTCGGCCTTTTGTTTTTTATTAATCCCGATGCTATAACCGATCTGGATGGGATTGTTTTGCCCACCAGAAGTAGCGCGAATCATATACGGACCGTTTTAGGGGGCATGGAAATTGGATTGGGACTTTTGCTGATTTATTTTTTAATGCGCGAGGAAAGAATCATGTATGGATTGATTGTATTATCCGGTTCAATAGGTACTGCTTCAATTGCAAGATTATATGGAATTGTGTTCGGTGGTGCGGGCGATACTTCGAACTGGATAAGTTTCATCGCAGAGTTTGGTTTTGGATCATTGGCATTAATTTTATATATAATTGAGAAGAAAAGGAATGAATCATGGCCGAAAGAAAACAACTGACGGTTATTGTACTTTGTGTAACTGTACTGGCTGGTGCAGCGGCTTTTATTGGTATGGTTTTACATTGTGGTGATGGTTCATTTATTTATCAATCTATTTGAGACCACGATGTGGAAATTTACGGGTAAATTAAAAAACCAAATCAAAGTAAATAAAACTTGAATATGAAAGGGGGTTCTGTGAAAAAAAGAGTAGTAATCATCGGTGGCGGTATATCCGGGTTAACTGCCGGAATTTTTGCTCAGAAAAATGGTTTTGAAAGTATTATTCTTGAAAAACATCATACAATAGGTGGCGAATGTACCGGTTGGGACAGACAGGGCTATCATATTGACGGCTGCATCCACTGGTTAGTCGGGACAAAGAAAGACACACCCATCCGCCAACTCTGGGAAACCGTTGGCGCTTTAGATGGTATTGATATCTATCATCCTGAGAGTTTCCTTGCTTTTGAATATGAGGATATAACGGTAACCTTCTATCGTGATCTTGAACGGCTTAAATCAAGTTGGCTTGAAATATCACCTGATGACAGGGAGGTCATTGAGGAATTTTGCCGGACCATTAAAAAATTACATTCCTTTGAAATGCCTTGCGGGAAACCCATGGATATGATGAATATTGTTGAAAAAATCAAGTTTATGGCGTCCATGAAAGAGATTGGCCCCATCATGCAGAAATACAGCAAGATCAGCATTCAGGAATTTGCCGGTAAATTCAAACACCCCGCGCTGAGAGGCGCCATCAATTCATTTATGCCTGACGGAGATTTTAGCGCCATCTCAATTCTCTTTCCACTGGGTACATTTACCGGAAACCAATCATCCATTCCTTATGGCGGTTCCAGGGCCATGGCAATGCGAATGCTGGATAAATATCTTTCCTCAGGGGGCAAAGTCGAAACATCCTGTGAGGTTACGGATTTGACCATCCAGAGGAAGCAGGTGAATAAAATTAATTGCCGGAATGGTAACTCCTTTACGGGCGATTATTTTATTGCAGCCTGTGACGCAAAAGTCCTGTATGACAGCCTGCTCAAAGGAAAATATAATGATCCGAAGTTCCAAAAAAGGTACAATAATTCAAAGGACTATCCCCTGGCATCAAATATTTATGCCGGTATTGGTTACGAAGGCGCGATGGATGATATCCCGCGGACATTGCGCTTCCCTGTTAATTCAATTGACATCAATCAGAATGGTAAGCCGGTTGAATATTTGCAAATGACTCACTACGCGTATGAAAAAGAATTTGCCCCGGAGGGACAGTCAGTTGTCACAGTTGCTGTCAATCAGTTTGAGCCTGAGTTGACTAAATGGGAAAACCTTATCAAAGATAGAGATGAATATCAGCAAGAGAAAAATCGTGTTGGCGAGGAGGTTATCAAGGCAATGGAAACCCGTTTCCCCTACATGAAAGGCAAACTTAAATTACTTGATGTTGCCACTCCGCAAACTTATCAACGGTATTGCAATGCTTACCGGGGAGCCTTTATGGGGTTCTGGCCAACCTTATCGGGGAAATCACTGAATCATACAGGACAAATCAAAGGACTCAAAAATCTGATGTTAAGCGGCCAATGGTTGCAACCACCAGGTGGGCTGCCTGTCGCTTTAATTACCGGAAAAGACACAATTATGCGACTTTGCAAAAAAGAAAAAATTAAGTTCGGGGAATGAAACTGATTTTAACAAAATAAAATGATACACAGGGAATTTGCAAAAAGCCCTCTGCGCCTGAATTTGATTGGACAACTCTTTTCAATGGCTTTTACTTGTTTTTGAATATTTACCTTGATTTTAATAACTGGCATCCAATAACTTGTAAAGATATTACTAAATATATATTAGTCTTTATATCGCCGGTGATTTTTGTAAAACGACTGTGCGATGTATTTGATGATGAAATAGACCGGATTGCGGAAAAAGTAAAAACCATTTTTGAATAATTATCAATATGACAAAACAGGAAAAAGAAACCGCTTTAACCCAACAAATCATAGAGCGTAAAATTTTTACGATCCGTGAAACCCACGTGGTGCTGGACAAGGACCTGGCTGCTTTCTATGGAGTAAAACCCATTCGACTGAGGGAACAGGTAAAACGTAATGTCAACAGGTTTCCCGATGATTTTGTATTTCAACTGACAGATACTGAAGTTAACCTTCTGGTATCGCAAAATGCGATACCTTCCAGACAGGCTATGGGTGGACATTTACCTTATGTTTTTACCGAACAGGGTGTTGCTGCTGTCTCGGCTGTGCTCAAAAGTGAAAAAGCTGCTGAGGTGAGTGTAATGATCATGCGGGCTTTTGTTGCCATGCGCCGGTTCATCCGGCAAAATGCCTTGCTTTTTGAACGTTTGGATAAACTTGAACTAAGGCAACTACTTGCTGATAAAAAAATGGAGAAGATATTCAAAACTATTCAGGGAAAAAATCTGAAACCAGAAAAAGGTATTTTCTTTAACGGGCAGATTTATGATGCCTGGGACTGGATAAGCCGGTTAATAAAAAGCGCTCAAAATAGCCTGATTTTAATTGATAATTATGTGGATGACTCGGTGCTGACACTCTTTTCCAAAAAACAAAAAGATGTTCATGTAAATATTTATACCAAAAACATCAGTAAGACGCTCCGGGAAGACACGAAAAAATTTAATGCTCAGTATGGCGGGCTAAGTCTTCATCAATTTAATAAGGCCCACGACCGGTTCTTAATTATTGATAAAACCGAAGTGTTCCACATCGGCGCATCCCTCAAAGACCTGGG
>CAYYMT010000169.1:0-6527 GCA_964472715.1 uncultured bacterium
AACAGTTGGGGATTATCAGTTTCCAATATTAATTTAGCTAACTCAATTTTTTCTGCCTGTATATTCATAATTGACCTCTTTTTGAAAATTAAGGTGTAATTGTTTTACTTTCAAGCATTCCTATTCAACATATTTTGTCGGGTCTTTAATGCCAGCCTCCCTGAACCCATTTCTGCGCAGGACACAGCTGTCACACTTTCCGCAGGCGAGACCTTCCGGTGTCGGATCATAGCAAGTCAGGGTTTTGCTGTAGTCAACGCCCAGTGATACGCCTTTTTGAATTATTTCGGACTTTTTGAGATTGATTAATGGCGTGTGAATTTTGATCTGATTGTCTTTTGAAAGACCGGCTTTGGTGGCCAGGTTGGCAGTCTTTTGAAAGGATGCAATGAATTCCGGCCGGCAATCAGGATATCCCGAGTAATCCAGCGCATTGACTCCGATAAAAATATCCCAGGCGCCCAGGGTTTCGGCATAGGCGGTTGCTAAGGATAAAAAAACTAAATTTCGCGCCGGAACATAGGTGACAGGAATAACCGATTCATTGATCTTGTCACTGTCGTTTTTGGGGACATCGATATCGTCGGTTAATGCGCTGCCGCCAAAGGCAGCCAGGTTTATATCAATGATTTTGTGATCGATAGCATTGAAAACTTTTGCCGTATCAATCGCCATATTCAATTCCGGATTGTTTCGTTGTCCATAGCGAAAACTGAGGGCATATATGTCAAATCCCAACTCTTTGGCAATAGCCATATTGGTTGTTGAATCCAGGCCGCCACTGAGCAAAACCACGGCTTTTTTTGACATAATAATTATCTACCTCTCTTGTCCTTTGGCCATATATATTTGTGCAATTGCAACTGAAACCGGACGTTCAAATTGTCCTTCAAGATGAGTTCGCAAAGGTCTTCCGGCGCAAATTTTCCTTTGACCGGCGACATTAAAACCTTGCATCTGTCAGTTATTTTATGATCCCTCATCCGGTCCTTACTCCATTGATAATCCCGATTGTCGGAAATTACAAATTTTATTTCGTCCTTACCGGTTAAGTAATCCAGATTATGGATAATGAAACTCTCATCTTCACCGCTGCCGGGGGTTTTCCAATCGATTATTTTTATGACCTCAGACGGAATTTTTTCAAGGTTGCGGGAACCATTGGTTTCCAATAGTATGGTGTATTCCTGTTCCCGCAGATTTTTGATGAGTTCATGGGTTTCCTGCTGGATCAGCGGTTCGCCGCCGGTAATTTCCACCAAATTGCAATCATACTGATAAATTTCATCCAGGATATCTTCTATGGCCATTTCATCGCCAATTTGTTTTGCATATTCCGTATCGCAATAGGTGCAATTTAGATTGCAGCCAGTCAGGCGAATAAAAATACAGGGCAGCCCGGCGTAACTGGATTCCCCCTGAATGGAGTAAAATATTTCATTAATTTTAATAATATCAATCTTCCTTATAAATCACAGAATATTTTTCTGATTCCCAAACGGTTATTTGATGCATTTCTACTTCATCGGGTAAGATTTCTTTAATGGTGTGGTAGAGAAAATGCGCAATATTTTCAGCTGTCGGGTTTTTATCCCGGAATGGCGGGAGCTGATTTAAATTCTGATGATCCAGGTCATCGACAATGGTATTGATCAGTTGCTTTAAAGATTTGAAATCATAACAAATGCCGATCTCATCAACTTTATCAGTTTTTACTTCCACTTTTATTTTCCAGGTGTGGCCGTGCATATTGCTGCATTTGCCATCATATCCGACGATCTGATGAGAGGAGGCAAAATGTGAATCTACGGCAATTATATACAATTTATGCTCCTTATTTTTAATGGCCCGGTTTTCAGGCCGGATTCGAATATATAATTTATTAAATTTTGCACTAATTGTTAAGGTGTTTTAGGCATTCGGACAATAATATTTCCAATTACTTGATTTTTAGATTTTTATATATGAATATTTCTAAATATATGAAATGGAGAAAATATGACCATTAATATAGCAATTGAAAGTAAATTGATTGAAGAAGCAAAAATACTTGGTAATCATAAAACTGTGAAAGATACTGTAACAGAAGCGTTAATTGAATACATTGCTCGTCATAAACAGGCTGAGATAATCGATCTATTTGGTAAAATTGATTATTATTCGAATTATGATTACAAGAAACAGCGGGGAAAAATATAGAAAAGTTAGTGTTGATACATCCTTTATTAATTTGGCTCTGTATGAATTGTAGTGGGTAGATTAAAACTAACGATCTTCTTTTTTCCTTGATGAAAAGAGAAGCAAAAAAATTCGGTCTGAGCAGGATTATAATGCCGGAAGAATAGGGATACCTGTCAATTTTTGACTTAGATAATTATATATAATCCCGAAGGGATTAAACAAAAATAACCGTGGGTGTCAACCCATGGACAAAAACAAAACAGTATTAAAACTCTGAAAGAGTTTAACAGTTTAAAAAATTAAGTAGATTTTTACCTGCTACAAATCGTATAGAGCCTTAATTTTTTTGCAATAGTCTGATATTTACACTAAATTTACATGAAAATTTCGAACAGGGGTGCCGCGCTCCTAGGTAGTGAGCCGGCTGAGAAAAGACCCTTAAAACTTGATCCGGATAATACCGGCGAAAGGAGGAAAAATGAAAAATCTACTTCGTGTTTTTATTTCCCTGATTTTATTATTAATGGCCGCCGAGCAAGTAATGGCGGAAAACTACGTCATTAATGGCCGTGTCTCCCGGCAGCGTACCGGGCAATCCCTGGCTTATGTCAATATTTTTGTGAAAGATGGCGACAGCGGGACAATTTCCAATGAAAAGGGTGAATTTAAAATACCTGTGAAATCACTGCCGGTACAATTGGTGTTTTCCCATATCGGTTTTAAACAGACTGAAATTACGGTAAACCATCCGGATGAATACGTGGATGTAGCACTTAAACAGGACATTCTCAGCAGCCGGGCGGTTGAAGTGTCCGCCACCAGGGCTGTGGACGGCAAAACACCGGTGGCCTTTTCGACGCTGACAATTGATGAGATCGAAACCCGCTACACTGTGGAGGATGTACCCATGGTACTGGCCATGGAGCCAGGCATTCATTCCTACAGCGAAAGCGGCAATGGCACCGGCTATTCCTATGTATCCATTCGCGGCTTTGACCAGAGCCGTATTGCTGTAATGCTGGACAATGTTCCGCTCAATGACAATGAGAGCCACCAGGTTTACTGGGTGGATCATGGTGATATTCTGGCTGATGCCAAAGATGTGCAAATTCAGCGGGGAATCGGTAACAGCCTTTATGGCGCCGCTGCTTTTGGCGGTTCCATCAATGTGCTCACCCAGATTGCCAAACCGGAAGCCGCATTTGATCTGAAAGCCGGTTACGGGTCTTACAATACCCAGAAATACAGCGCAAAGGTCAACTCCGGCAAAAAACTCGGCGACAACCTGGGTGCTTTTGCGCGGGTTTCTTCCATTACTTCCGATGGATACCGAGAGTATCATGACAGCCGGCAACGGGCATTTTCTGCGGGTGTGGAACACAGAACAAGCAAAATGACTAACCAGTTTCGCGCTCTTATCGGATACGAAAATACTGATCTGGCCTGGGACGGTGTTTATGCTGCTGATATTAATGACAGAGAGGCCCGGCGGGAAAGTTACCGGGCCTACACCGATGATTTTCTACAGCATATTTATTCGCTGAACACATTTTATAAGATTAATGAAAATCTTTCCCTTCGTAATGTGGCCTATTTGGTAATGGGCAGCGGCTATTATGAAGTGGAAAAAAGCGATGAAAATTACTATGAATATAATCTTGATATAACGGATCAATACACTGATGAACAGGAACAATCTTTGACAACGGACCTTATGCGCAGAAAATGGATTGTCAATAATTATTTTGGCATGACGCCCACATTGACCTTTCGTCAGGATCGTTTCAGAGTTGATATCGGTACTGAGTTACGCTCTTACACCGGTGATCATTTTGGTGAAGTGAAAGATTTTTCCCAACAGGAATTGCTGGCAACTATTGGCAATGACTGGTATAAGTATTACGACTATACCGGTAAAAAATTCACCTCCACCAGTTTTATTCATGCCACCTGTTTTGTGACGGAAAAATTAAGCCTGATGGCAGATCTGCAATATCAATTGCACCAGTGGGAACTGGATCAGAAAGTCATTGGCCATGCGGTGGGCCACTCGATATCTGCTGACTGGGATTTCATTAATCCGCGATTTGGCGCCATGTATCACTTCAACGATGAGGTTTCATTTTTTGCCAATTATGGCAAAGCCCATAAGGAACCGGCGGATAACCAGATCATTGAAGCCGATGATGTTTTCAGTGAACCGGTAATGGCGGCGGCAGAATCGGTGGATGATTATGAACTGGGATTTCGATACGTCAATAATCTCATCTATTTCAAAGCCAATGCTTACCGGATTGACTTTGAAAATGAGCAGTTAAAAAATATTGATGTTGAGCAGGAAGGTGAATATGAATATTATTCTGCTGATGCTACGGTTCATCAGGGGATAGAACTAAGTGTGAATCTGAATCCTGGCAAAAAGTTGAATCTGTTCGCCAATGCAAGTTTTGCCCAAAACATCTTCACCGCCGGCGAGTTGAAAGACAATGTCCTGCCTAACACACCTTCGGTACTGGCCAATTTCGGCGCTAACTATAAACTGAATTCACAAGTGTCACTTTTTACAAATTCACGCTATGTTGGGAAACAGTATCTGGATACTCGGAATATCGGTGAAATTGATCCCTATTTCCTGGTTGATCTGGGCGGTAAATTCAATTATAAAAATCTGACCCTGACGGCAAAAGTCAATAATGTTTTTAATGTGCTCTATTCCACATTTGGCTATGGCTATGAATGGGATGGGTATCACGCCTATTACTGGCCGGGCGCGACCCGGAATGCTTTTGTCAGTGTTTCCTGGGGAATGTAATATTTTATCAAATCTGGCAGGTCCTGAAGACCTGCCAGGTTTATATATTTTATTTGTAAATATCATTTCCATTAGAATCAATGGCTACAAAAACCGGCAGGTCTTTCACTTCCAATTTCCGGATCGCCTCGGTGCCTAATTCCGGGTAGGCAATTATTTCCACAGCTGTGATGCATTCCGCCATGACAACAGCGGCGCCTCCGACGGCGGCAAAGTAGATTGCTTTGTTTTTCCTGATTGAATCGATAACGGTTTTCCCGCGCCCGCCTTTACCGATCATGCCTTTCAGGCCGCGATCCAGCAGCGTGGGGGAGTAGGGGTCCATGCGGTAGCTGGTGGTAGGGCCGGCCGAGCCGATCACCGCGCCCGGTTTGGCCGGAGCAGGGCCGGCAAAATATATCACCGCTCCATGCAAGTCAAAAGGCAGCGGCTGATTTCTGTCTATCAGGTCTACCAGTTTTTTATGGGCCGCATCCCGGGCGGTATAAATCGTTCCCGACAGATACACTTTGTCGCCGATTTTCAGGTTTTCCAGTTGACTTTCTGTTAAGGGTGTTTGCAAGTGAATGACTTTACTCATGAGCAGTCCAGAATTATGGTTTTGTGCCGGTGACAATGGCATTGGAAATTTATGGCTACCGGCAAAGTAGCGATATGACAGGGCGCTGTTAAAATATTAACGCCAATTGCAGTGGTTTTCCCGCCAAAGCCCATAGGTCCGATTCCTAATTCATTAATGTCAGTTAATAGTTCTTTCTCAAATTCCGCCCATTTTTTATCGGAATGAGAACTGGTGAGGGGCCTGAGTAGGGCCTTTTTCGCCAGTAGTGGGGCGGTTTCAAAATTTCCACCGATGCCGATGCCAAGAATTATCGGCGGGCAGGGATTACCGCCGGCGATTCGCACCGATTCCAAAACAAAATCCCGGATTCCCGGCAAACCGTCGGCGGGTTTCATCATTTTGATACGGCTCATGTTTTCGGCGCCACCGCCTTTGGGAGCAAAGGTGATCCTGAGCTGATCCCCCGGCACTATATTATAATGTATGAGCGCCGGCGTGTTGTCGCCGCTGTTTTTTCGAAGAAAGACAGGATCCCGGGCCATGGATTTACGCAGATACCCATCCTGATAGCCGGATGCTACGCCGGCATTAACCGCCGCGCTGATCTCTCCGTCTGTAATCTGAACATTTTGCCCGATATCAATGAAAAAGACCGCGGTGCCGGTGTCCTGGCAGAGGGGCATTGCTTTCTGCTTTGCCAATTCATGGTTTTCAAGAATGATTGACAGAATTTCCCGCGCGGCAGCCGATGTTTCCTGTTTAAGCGCCTGTTTAAGTGCGATATTCACCTGCGGATCAATATTTATATTGGCGTCAATACAAAGATCATGGATTTTTTCGGTTATTGTTTTGGCTGAAATTTTTTTCAAATTATCCTCTTAGTAATAAAAATAAATTACTGGTAAATAGGAAGGATTCCAAAAAATAATTGATCCTGATAGGGAATTAATTGGTATTTGTTTTGGAAATCCT
>CAYYMT010000170.1:0-6521 GCA_964472715.1 uncultured bacterium
CTTTGACTTGATTGATTAATTGGTTGACCTCTGACTCCTGTGATAATTCACCATATACAATATCAGTATCAATCGAAAATTGTTGAAGCAGTTGGAATGTTTCCGAATTACTTTCTTTTTTCCGCCCGTGCAGTATGACATTACAGCCCAGCTGTGCCAGGCCAATAGCGATTTGCTGACCGATGCCACGACTGGAACCGGTGATCAGTGCGATTTTTCCTTTTATTGATATCATGGTTTTCCTTATTGTTTTTATGATAATTACTCTTCCGGGAGTAAAATATTGGTGAGTTCGTCAATAGGTTCCAGGGTTTCTTCATCTACCAATGGAAAATCATTTTTCCAGTTCCAGTGCGCCCAGGCAATCCCATTTTCATTCAAAACTTCCATAATATCCTTGTACCATTGCTGGCGCATTTCCATGGAAGTGGCTGGGAAACAACCAAATTCGCCACAGTAAAGCGGCAGTCCCAGTTCCTTCGCTTTTTCAATGGCCGGCTTGAATTCATTGATAAAAGATTCTTTGCTGTAACTGCCAAAGAAGTCCTTCATCGCTGCCACGGCTTCCTGGTCATACTCCGACAGGTCATCAACCGGGACAACTTCCCCGGGATATTGGACGGGACCATCATAATTCGCCCAACCGGTCCAGGGGGCTTTCCAATGGGTAAAGGGTAACGGTGAATAGGTATGGAAACTAAGAATTATGTTTTTGTCGCCTTCGGGAACGCGCAAATGCGGAAAGGTCCCGGCCTGCTGCCAGTTGACCGAACCCATGACAATGGTGCGTTCCGGTTCCAGTTTGCGAACTTCGGAAATGGCCCAGTTGATCAGTTTGTTCCAGTCTTCCGGATTATCGGAAACCGCTTCGTTCATCATTTCATAGGCCACCATGTCATTGGGATATTTGTTTAATTTTGCAGACAATTGCCGCCAGAAATTGATGAAATCCTTCTGGGCGCCTTCTTCCTCCCAAAGGGTCCTGCTGTCGGGAATATTGAAATGATGTGACCGTAATGTATGAAGGTCCACAATCACTTTCAGATCATATTTCAAACACCATTTTATTGCCTTGTCCAGGAGTTTGAAAGCCTCCTTTTCCTGCTTGCCATCTTCTGTCCAGAATTGCTCTTCGTCAATGGGCAGACGCACATGGTCAAAACCATATTCTTTGATCAGTCTGAAATCTTCTTTTGTTACATATTTTGCCCGCTCTTTGCCGCGGATATTGGTTTGTGACAGCCAATGACTGACATTGACACCACGATGAATTTCAAAATCACCGGCAAACATATTTGCTCCCAATATCAGAATTACAATTATAATGAATAATTTTTTCATTTTTGTTCCTTTTTAATCGTTTAGAATTAATCGCTCAATTTTTTATAAACTCTTACCCAGTCAACAATCATGTGTTGAGGAAACAGGGTTGTACTGTCAGGCCGTCCGGCCCATTCTCCTCCTACAGCAAGATTGAGAAGAATGAAGAAATCTTTATGAAACTCAGATAATTCCGGATCAGTAATAGCTGTAGAAGCATATTCTTCTCCATCTACCAGCCATGCAATAGTGTTCTCATTCCATATTATTTCAAATGTATGAAATGAATCTGCAAATATACCTTCGTCCAGTTCGTAGGGAACTGCACCCATCATCGCATGAGAACCTGATGTGTCAGCATAGTGTATATTTGCTTCAACAATAGCATCGTCTTTGGAGCCGTATAATTCCAAAATATCGATTTCTCCCGATTGCGGCCAAGGGGTGTCGCCACCATTTTCATCGATATTGGCGCCCAGCATCCAAAAGGCCGGCCAAATACCATTGCCTTGTGGAAGTTTAATTCGCGCGGCAATTTTTCCGTATTTCCAGGATTGTTTGTTGGCAGTATTCAGTCGGGCTGATGTGTATTGATCCATCCCGTGGACATCGGTCTCATGAATGGCTTTTATCACCAGGTGACCGGCGTCAATGTAGGCATTCTTACTGCTATTGGTATATCGCTGCCATTCGTCATTGAAATGTCCGGCATCCAGTACCTGGAAATTCCAGTTATTTGTGTCAATAACTTCTTTTTCAAATTCATCAGACCAGACTAATTTCCAATCGGCGCTTTCGCCGGCATAGATTGTTGTCCCGAATACCAGAAGTATGATTGTTAGTAGAAATTTTTTCATGATCAGTCCTTTTTTAAAGATAAACCAACTGTCGAACTTGCTTCCAAGGATAACTTAGGGAATAAACTGATTGTTTATATTTTTTACTTATGTTTAAACCTCCCAGGTTTTGGAAACCTCGGAGGTTTTTTGTATTATTTAATCCGGATCGTCACTTCTTCACGAATATCCGCCGATGATGAACCGATCAGTATATCGAACTCACCGCTTTCCACTTCCCAGTCATGGATTTCCGGATTGTAAAAGGCAAAGGCATCTTTGTCTAATTCAAAGGTGACTGTTTTTTCTTCACCTTTTTCCAACATTAGTTTGTCAAAGTCTTTTAACTCTTTCATTGGACGGGGCAATGAACATTCTTTATCGGCAATATAGAGTTGAACAGCTTCAGCGCCAGCCATTTTTCCGGTGTTCTTCACTTTTACAGATACTTTAACTGTATCATCGGTTGAGTATTCTTTTTTGTCAGTAGATGCATCGGAGTAGTCAAAGGTCGTGTAAGAAAGTCCGTATCCAAAAGGAAATCTCGGTTCTGCATCAGCCTGGTCCCAATAGCGGTAGCCCATGAAAATCCCTTCGCCATAAAAAACACGCAGGTCTTCATCTTCGTCAAAATAGTGATCGTAGCAGGGATTTTCCTCCATTTTATAGGCGAAAGATGCCGGTAACTTTCCACTGGGATTGGTGTAGCCAAATAATATTTCAGCCGCCGCCAGGTTGCCCTCCTGTCCCGGATACCAGGCCATTAATAAGGCATCGGCATTGTCTATCCAGGCGTCCATTTCCACATTTCCGCCGGCATTGAGAACCACGATGATATTGTCATTCACAGCCGCGATTTTGTTGATAAATTTGCCCTGATTATGGGGCATTTTAAAACTGCGGTCAAACCCTTCGCTCTCTGACGATGCATTAAATCCCACAGACATGATCACGACATCGGCTTCCTGGGCGGCTGCCAGTGCTTTTTCAGTATAAGTTTCCGGTTCGATGGTCTGCTTGACTTTACAGGCGCCCAGGCCAATGACAGCGCCGCCGCCATTTTGATAATAGTCAATATCCACTTTATATTCCTGACCGGCATTGAGAAAAATATCATGCTTGGCGCGGGTTGGTCCCTGGTCCCGCCACATGGAGACGATTTCCACATCATCAAGATAAATCCGGTAGCCGTCGTCGCCAATACCGCCGATACTATACATGCCGGACTCCTCCGGTGTATAGTAGCAACTGAAGCGGGCAGAATAATCTTTCCAGGGCACATCCGGTTCATCCCACATATCGGCATCAGTTAAATCCAAATCTTTGTAATAAGTGGAATAAATGACATCGCCTTTAAGATCACGTCCAAGGTAATATTCCGCTTTCACACCGGACTCTTTTTGTCCGTTTTTGTATACATAAAAATCAAAGCCATCAAACATTTCATCGGGAAAGGGAACACCGGTAAAAATCCCTTTTTCGAAGACCACTTCAGCGTCAGAGACTTTTTGAACTGCTTCATAAAGGGACATAGGATGGAGCGGGTCAGTGTAAGAACTGCCGCCACCGCCGGAAACTACCGGATGACCATTGGGGCCGATGACAGCAATTTTTTTGATTTTATTTTTTTGTAATGGCAATAGATTGCCGTCATTTTTCAAAAGCACCATCCCACCGCGGGCAGCGTCCAGAGCGGTTTTCCTGGCAAAGGCTTCATCAGGTGCATAGCCTTTGCTAATGTCAGGATTTTCAAAGAACCCAAATTCCTCATAGGTTTTAAGGATTCTACGAATTTTGTCATCAATCACCGATTCTTCCAGTTCACCATTTTCAATAGCCGGGATCAGTGTTTCTTTGTTCATCATGGCGCCGGAAGGCATCTCCAGATCAAGACCGCCTTTGGCACAGGCCAGGCCGTCGTAAGTAGAGACCCAATCCGACATGACAAAGCCGACAAAGCCCCATTTGCCTTTGAGAATTTCATTGTTGAGATGATAATGTTCCGATGCATGAATGCCATTGATCAGATTGTAGGCAGTCATAATAGCACCAACATTACCCTCTTGCACCGTGGTCTTGAAAGCAGGCAGATAAATTTCATGGAGTGTTCTCTCGTCCATATCGGAAGAGACATGATGACGGTTGTATTCCTGGTTGTTGGCCACATAATGTTTGGCGCAGGCCACAACGCCTTCATTCTGCATACCGATGGTGTACTCTTTGGATAATTGTCCCGCCAGGTAAGGATCTTCGCCCATGTACTCAAAATTACGGCCGCAAATTGGCAACCGGTAAATGTTCATTGCCGGCCCCAGCATGACATGGCAATTTTTCGCTCGTGATTCGCTGCCAATGGCTTTTCCGACATTGTAGGCCATTTCTTTGTCAAAGGAGGCTGCCAGGGCAATGGTGGCCGGATAAGCGGTGGATTTACCGAAATTCCTGATGCCCACCGGTCCGTCAGCGAAATGGATTTCCGGAATCCCCAACCGTTCCACCGGCATTATATTGAACTCTTCATATCCGCCGATGAACTCGATTTTTTCTTCCAGGGTCATGGCAGCGATTTTTGCTTCGATATTATTTTTTGTTTTGGTATCAATTTTTGCTGACTTTGTGTTGCCACAAGCCAATATCAACATCAATATCAGAACTATTATTGTTAGAGTTTTTCCCCTCATTTGTCCTCCTCATTATGATCTTAGCGATTTTTGTCACTTTTGTTATAAAAATTCAAAACATTTTAACAGTACATAATACATGCCAGTATGCAATATTTTTAATGTAATAAAAAAGAAGTTTTTATCGACGATAAATCATCAATATATTTTTAATAAGATGATGAATATCTTAAACTTTTTATTAAAATAATAAAACCTTTATCAATTTGATAACATTTAATGGATAAAACTTATCAGAAAGTCTGAATTTTATATTTTTAAATACTGCTATTACGATTGCCAATGGAATTATTTTGCGGGGATTGCTTGTTTCTGTACAAGAACAAAATAAACTCTCGAAAAATCTGCAACATAAAAACAAATTGATTTTAAAGACCAATATAAAATTACGACATGAAATAAAAAATAAAATACAGGTAGAATCAGAACTGCGTGAAGCCATAAGAAAAGCGGAAGCAGCGAGTGTTGCAAAGACAGAATTTTTATAGAATATGAGTCATGAAATACGAACGTCGCTTAATGCGATTATTGGGTTTGCTGAGATTTTGGCAAAAAAGAGTAATTCCGATGAAAACCCTGCTTATATGAAAGGTATTTCCGATTCCGGCCATGATCTGTTGTCGCTTGTGGATAAAATTCTGGATTTATCAAAAATTGAGTCCCAAAAATCAAAAATCTCGAAGCGAATATGTTTTTGAATGATATCACAGAGTTTGGGGAAGAATTACTGAAAATCAGTCAGGATCATCAGGATAAAAGATTGATCTATTTGTCGCAAAAATTAATTAAATATTCATCGGTTTATGAATTGGACCAGGTGAAGGTTACACTGCAACAAATTGCTGACTATAGTACGCAATAAATTGTTATAAGTATTAAACCACTGGTTCCTAAATTGTATTTGGGAACCAGTAGCGGAGTTAAGGCGTTCACAAATTCAATTTAGGAACGAGAGAAAACCTCCCAGGTCTGGCAGACCTCGGAGGTTTAATAGATACTAGAGTTTTCTAAAACCCGGGAGGTTTGAAACTAGTATTTATACCTCCCAGGTTTTAAAAACCTCGGAGGATATCTCAATCTAAAATCACTTCCACCTGATGCACTTTGTCATCCCCAAAAATAGGCAGAATATTACCATCGATTGCCTCTCCGTCGACAGTCACAGACTTTACACCTTTGGAAATATTATTTGGATTGGTGACAGTGATGTCGTAGATAGCATTACGGAATTTTCGGATAACTTTGAATTCCTTCCAGGCTTTTGGAATACAGGGATCGATTTTCAGGCCTTCAAATTCCGGTTGCACACCGAGAATAGATTGTGAAATTGCCACAAATGACCAGGCGGCTGTGCCGGTGAGCCATGAATTTTTGCCTTCTCCTTGCATCGGTGAATCTTTGCCGGCGGTCACCTGGCTGTAAACATAGGGTTCGGCTTTATATGTATCGATCTGTTCCTGTTTGGTGGATGGCAAAATGGATTTGTAATATTCCATGGCCCGGTCACCATTTCCAACCATAGTTTCCGCTACCTGTACCCAGGTATTGTTGTGCGTAAAGATGCCGGCATTTTCTTTGTGTCCCGGCGGATAGGAACTGATTTCTCCAAGATTCAGGTGGTAGGATTGATAGGCCGGCTGATGAAGTTTGATACCATTGGGTTCGAACAATCGCTCTTTGACGC
>CAYYMT010000171.1:0-6500 GCA_964472715.1 uncultured bacterium
TTCGTCGTGGTTGGATTAAAACAGATATTATTAAAACATTTGTTATTGATGAAGCTGATGAAATGTTATCATCATGTTTTAAAGAGCAAGTTCATAATATTTTACAATATTGATCAATTCCTCGTCAGCCGGTGAAATAAGTTTAAAATTCATTCTTCATTCTCTGTAAAACATCTTCAAGCGGATAGGCCTTTGTTTTTCCGGATATATAATCATTATACCTTATTTCAGATTCTTCTATCCATGCTTTCTCTATCTCCCCATTTTCAGCATCAATACTATTTAAAATTAATTCCACCAGGTAAATCTTTTCATCAGTTTTGAGTTCCATAACTTCTTTTTGTATATCATTACTTATCATGTTCTTTTCCTTATTAGTTGATTTTCAATTTAATTATTAATATTTAATCTATCAAAATTAATACTGTAGTGTCCTCAAAAATCTTTCACCACCCTGAACCCAATATCATAATTACGATAATCCGGAAAACTTTTCACCCTGGCGGTGGGCCGGCAGAGTTTTGGAATATCGAACCAGGAGCCGCCCCGTAAAACCGCTATGTTGCCTTCTTTTGGACCGCGGGGATTATTAACCGGAGAATTTGCATAATAGGCTGCATCAAACCAGTCGCTGCACATTTCCCAAACATTCCCACTCATATCAAAAAGCCCTAATTCATTGGGTTGTTTCAAGCCTACCGGATGAGTTCCGTAATCGGGATCATTTTCACCGGGATTGTAGGCGTTGGCATCATACCAGGCGACCCTGGATAATTGATGACTGCCGGCATAGCGATATTGCTTACTCTTATTTCCTCCACGGGCAGCGAATTCCCATTCCGCTTCTGTCGGCAATCGACCACCAACCCAGTTACAGTAGGCAATCATTTCATCTTTCGTCAGGTTGATCACCGGGCGGTTTCCCCTGCCCCAGTCTTCATCATTGGGCTTTTGCCGGCCTGTCGTCTCACAAAATCGATCATATTCCCGGAAAGTCACTTCATGCTTACCAATATAGAAAGAACTCACGGATACCTTATGCACAGGCTTTTCAATGGCATTCCCCTGGTTGCTCCCCATATAAAAAGTCCCGCCTTTGACCAATACCATTTTGGTTTTGATATATTCCGGGTTATCCAATAATTGTGAATTTTGTGCGTTTGCAATTGCAAATAAAAGGATAGCAAATATGGTTGATCTAATTTTCATTTCGTCTTCACCAGATTTATTTATGAAAACAGTAAATTATCCCTCAGGAACACAGGAAATTTATATCGCTTGTTATTTTGAAACAATTAAAACTTGTTTCCTGATAAAAAAACTAATCCTTTGTGTGAGAAAAGCATTTTTTTCTACAACCGCTTTTACATTGTTATTTAGCTGTAATCCCAGTTGATTTCTTCTGAAAATTTTTCAATATTTTACGGAACTTTTAAGCGTCAGTTTTGTAGCATTTGTGATGATTTACAGAATATAAAAACAAGATTTAGTTATTGGTTTATCATCAAAAAAAATTAAATTACGCTAATTATTACGGGTAACAAACAATTGAATTCCTTAGGAGGTAGAAAAAAATGAAAAAGAGTCTTTATATTTTATTACCAGTGCTTGTCATCCTGCTGTCGATTAACAGCTGCTCCAACCCCACCAAAACCGCGGAGGAATACTGGAAGTCCGGTTCCGCTCTTTTTGATGTCGAAAACTATGACCGCGCCATAGATGAATTCCAAAACATTATCAGATATTATCCTGACAGTGAAGAGGCGATAAAGGCTGCTTTTTTCATTGCTGAGATATACAAAAACAACATAAAAGATTATGAAAAAGCCATAGAACGGTACCGGCAAATTGAAAAAAAATATCCTGATTCGGAAAAAGCACCCAATGCATTATTTATGATCGGTTACATTTATGCCAATGAAATGGAAAACTATAATGAAGCGAAAAAGGCCTACCAATATTTCATTAAAGAGTATCCCGGACATGGCCTGGTTTCATCAGCGGAATGGGAAATCGAAAACATGGGCAAGACCCTCGAAGAACTACAAGACGCAAACCTAACTGATTAAGAAATAAGCGGAGATTTTTTATGTCATTTAATTTAAGTGAATTGAATGAAAGAATCAGACAAGAGAGCAGTTTCATCACCAATGTGAAGCAGGAACTTGGAAAAGTAATTGTCGGCCAGGAAAAAATGGTGGATAGTTTAATTGTCGGGCTGCTGTGTAATGGCCATATTTTGCTGGAAGGTGTCCCCGGACTGGCTAAATCCCTGACTGTCAGCTCTCTGGCGAAAGTTATCAAAGCCAGTTTTAACCGTATCCAATTTACACCGGATCTTTTGCCGGCGGACCTAATTGGTACCTTGATTTACAATCAGAAAAAAGGAACCTTTGAAACCAAAAAGGGGCCGATTTTCAGTAATATAATCCTGGCCGATGAGATCAACCGTTCACCCGCCAAGGTCCAATCCGCATTACTGGAGGCCATGCAGGAAAAACAGGTCAGTATCGGAGATACCACCCACATTCTGGATGACCCGTTCCTGGTGCTGGCTACACAAAATCCCATCGAACAGGAAGGTACCTATCCCCTGCCGGAAGCCCAGGTGGATCGTTTCATGCTCAAAGTTGTCATTGATTATCCCAATCGTGTGGAAGAGTTGGAAATTATGAAACGCATGGCTAATACCAAAAATAATGTTCAGGAAGTTCTACAGCCGGTAATCACAACGGAAAATATCAAAAATGCCCGGTCAGTAATCAATGATGTCTATATTGATGAAAAAATTCATAAATATATTATTGACCTGGTCTTCGCCACCCGTCAACCGGAAGCAGCTAATCTCGACGATCTGAAAGAACTCATCAATACCGGCGCCTCTCCCCGCGCCTCTATCAACCTGGCGCTGACCAGTAAGGCAAAAGCCTTTATGCAGGGACGGGGATTCGTGACACCGGAAGATGTCCGCGATGTCATTATGGATGTCATGCGGCACCGGATATTACTGACTTTTGAAGCGGAAGCCGAAGAAGTGACTTCGGAAGATATTATTCAACGAATTATTGAAACTGTGGAAGTTCCGTAACCAAATAATATTTATGATTCCCAAAGAATTAATCAAAAAAGTCCGGCATATTGAACTGAAAACCCGGAATCTGGTCAATGATGTTTTCAGTGGTGAATATCATTCCGTGTTCAAAGGACAGGGAATGGAATTTTCCGAAGTCCGTGAATACCAGATCGGTGACGATATTCGAAAAATCGACTGGAATGTCACTGCCCGGGCAAACCGGCCCTTTGTTAAAGTTTATGAGGAAGAGCGCGAATTAACTGTCATGCTGGCAGTGGATGCGTCGGGATCGGGACAGTTCGGAACCGGTGAAAAATTCAAAGCGGAAATCGCCGCCGAGATCTGCGCCTTGCTGGCTTTTTCCGCCATCAAAAATAATGATAAAGTTGGCCTGCTCATCTTTACCGATGATATTGAAAAATACATTCCACCGGCCAAGGGAAAATCCCATGTACTCCGTGTGATACGGGAAATTTTGTACTTCAAACCAAAATCCAGAAAAACCAACATTAAAAACGGACTGGAGTATTTGTTGCGGGGATTAAGACGCCATTCCATTGTGTTTGTTGTGTCGGATTTTGACGACAACGATTTTATAAAACCTCTGAAAATTCTCAATAAAAAACACGATGTTGTCGCTATTCAGACCTATGACCGCCGGGAATTGGACATTCCCAACGCCGGCCTGATCAAAATGCGCGATGCTGAAACCGACGAAGAGATCTGGGTGGACACCACCAATGCAAAATTTCGGGAAAATTACACTGCTTTCATGCAGGAAAAATTCATGGATTTCCAAAAGCAAACCAAGCGAATTAAGTTGGACCATGTAATGATCAATGTATCGGAAAGTTATATCGAACCCCTGATCAGATTTTTCAAGCAGCGGGAAATGCGAATTCGGTAAAAAAGAGGATATTTCTGTGAAAAAACTGTTAATATTTCTGATCATATTTATATTTGTCAACGGCCTGTTCGCCGAAATTTCCATTACCTCCAAAATTGATACAACCATCGCCACTGTGGGCGACCAGGTTACCCTTAATATTCGTGTGCTTTATGAAGAGCGGGACACCCAAATTGCTTTCCCGAATATCAACGATGAATTGCAAAACTATTCAATTATCGCCCGCGAAAGCAGTAAAGCGGAAAAAATCGCCACCGGTTTTCTGAAAGAATTCAATTTCAGGATCGCTCTTTTTGATACAGGCAAAATCAAACTTCCCGAACTCACTGTAGCCCTTCACAAAGACAGCACTGACAAGAAATTGTTCCGCACCAGTCCTCATTTAATAAATGTCATCTCGGTATTACCGCCCGATGAAAATGTTCCCCCGAAAGATATAAAACCGCCTTTCCCGCTGCCAACCATTATTCATTGGGATAATGTGATTTTTGTGCTAATTTTATTAGCCATTTTTATTGCCTGGTATCTGTGGTACCGCCGCTGGAAACAAGACCACCCCAAAGTCGCATTTGATGAAAAATACCTGGACCCGCCCCATATTATCGCCTTGAAAAAACTGGCGGCAATTCGAAAAATGGCTTTTCATACTGAGCCGGAAATTATTAAAACCTATACAGAAATTTCCTATGTGCTGCGTGAATACCTGGAGAACCGTTTCTTTTTTCGCGCCCTGGAAATGCCAACCCGGGATATCAGTGAAAATCTGGCCGACTTAGAAATTTCAGGTACAATCATGTTACAGATTGAGGATATCCTGCAAAAACTGGACATCATCAAATTCGCAAATCAACTTCCGGAACCCGAGGAAAAAAACAGAATCATTGATACCGCTGAAAAGATCATTGCGGAAACAAAAATTGACAATTTCCTAAATCAACGCAGCGGCCTGACAGACGCCCGGGAAATGCTGGATAAATAATGACGACTTTAAATTTTGACAAATATTTCATTCATAACAGCGATATTCCTATCGTTATTGCCAGTCTGCGGGCCGGTGATTATCTGGCCCGGCAGGTTTATGAAAAATATGACAAGGCTGCGCCGGGAAATGTTATTTTTCTGGAAAATATTGACGAATCTTTTTCTGATACGGAACTCAAAGTCCGGATCAACAAATCAATTTCCGGTAAACATGTATTTCTTTTCCAATCCCTCTTCAATCCCTTATTTCCCGATTCCATCAATGATAATTTGATGGCGTTTTTGATCGCCACCCGCGCTTTCCGGGAACATGGCGCAAAATCCATTACCGGTATCACCAGTTACCTGGGCTATTCCCGCCAGGATAAGCCGACAGAATACCAGCGGGAAGCCACCACAGCGCGGCTTGTGGCTGATCTGATGATCAGTGCGGGTATCGACCGGATCGTCTGCCTGGAGCCCCATTCTCCGCAAATCCATGGTTTTTTCGCATCCATTCCTATCAGCAATCTAAGCGCTGCTCCCATCTGGTCAGGGGTCTTCAAAGAATTTTCAGGATCACCGGACACCATCCTGGTGGCACCGGACATTGGCGCTGCCAAAACATTAAAAAACATTGCCAAAGCACTTAACCTTCCTATGGCTGTGGCCTCAAAATTCCGTCCTTCAAAAGAAAAAGTAGAGATTACGGAAATTGTCGGCGATTTTACCGGAAAGAAAAATGCCATTATCATTGACGATATTATTTCCACCGGATCGACTATATTTGAAGTGGCCAAATTATTAAATAAGAGCAAAGGCATCAGGGAAATCAATATTGCCGCGCCTCACCTGCTGGGGGTTGATCAATGCTGCCAAAATTTCACCCTGCTCAGGGATGAATATAATCTTCAAAATATTTATACCACCAACTCCGTATTGCCTGCTGATAATATCAATGCGCTGGGAATAGTTAAAATTATCAATCTGGCCGAATTATTCACGCTGGTGATCAATCGCCTGCTGAACAATGAATCGGTCAGTGTCATGCTTGAACCTGGCCAATGATTCACCATGTCCTGTTAATGTCCGGTCAAATCCCTTTTTTTTATCAACTGGTTAATTAATGATTAGATCTTTTCTGATGTTTGTCTCAGAATAAACCACAATTCATTGTGGTGAAAAAACATGAAAAAGAGAGAATTAGCAGGCTTCAGCCTACTTCCCAAACTCTTCCACATAACACATTATTACATTTAAAATATCCCGAATCGTCAGTAATTTTAAATCCCCCTTGTTCGAGGCTGTCCCAAAAGGCTCATTTTTAACAAAATGTAGAGGACAATTTCCCGATTAGTCGGGATCCTCTTCGATGAAAGATGAAATAACGCTGGGTATTAATAATTATTGTACCTTTTGGGACAACCTCACACGATATATCAACTATTTATCACGCAACTGATTTGCGCCACTGGTTCCCAAATTGAATTTGGGAACCAGTTCCGGAGCAAAACTCCCTTCTTTGGAGAGTCTCTCCAAAAATCCCTACAAAAATACTAT
>CAYYMT010000172.1:0-6147 GCA_964472715.1 uncultured bacterium
TTAAAACAGAATAGAAAATTTAATAAAAATAATCGAGTTTATGAACCAATAATTTTAGTTGGGTTTTTAGGTCTGAGTTCCGGATTCTGTCGATATAACTTTTCCTTCCACAATTTTACTTTTCTATTAAAGAAAATGTAGAATCCAAATATAATTGCAATTTCACCCCAAATGACATGAGGAGAAAACATATCCATCTTTACTAAAAAATAATTACTCAGCACAATCCAGAGCGTCATTAACACAATTCCATAGAATAAATATTTCCGTTTGAATTGACGCGTTTTCGGCCTATCTGTTAATGCCTTTGATAGCCTGACGCCAAAAAGTAAATTTTCCCGCTGCAGTAAGGGAGCGATTATGCCGGCGAAGGCCAGAAAAATCTGGACAAATACAAAATGCCAATCGTTCATACTCATTATATATTCTCCTTATTTGATTCAAAATCATGATAAACAGCATCAACAAGTTCTGCCATTTTTTGTCTGGTTACTCCCCGGCATACAGCCTCTGCCAGAATAGGATAGAGATGTTCCTTTAATTTTGGAAGTGACAGATTCTGACGCATTTTCTCATAGGAATTGACAATAACGCTTTTACGGCGATGAACAACCAGGAATCCTTCATTTTTAAGCAGATTATAGGTTTTATTAACCGTATGCAGATTGATTCCCAGATCCGCTGCTAACTGCCGGACAGAAGGCAGGCTTTCACCTTCTTTGAGTTGTCCGGTAGCAATCCCCTTTACAATTTGATTTCGTAGTTGCTCATAGATTGGCGTATCATTTTCAAATTGAATTTTTAAAAACATATCTTTTTCCTCTATTTGTTATATATAAACTATAACAAGTATAAGTAAAAAGCAATCCTTTATTTTACCTTTTATAAAAAATCTAAATCAACAGATTTTTGCACTTATCAGTTCTATTGTTCGTATTTTTGGAATTTTTTCTTTATCATTATATATTAGGAATTGAAAATTGAAATAAAATATGATCTATAGCTATTAATTTTGCTATTTCAAGGTGAAAATAAATCAATTGTAATTAATCAATCTATCAAATAAATGACGCAATAGCTGTCAGGAGGAAAACATGGAACGACTAATTATTGCTTCCAACCGGTTACCTATAAAAATTCAGGAGAAAGGCGAAAAATTAGAAGCGACTCCCAGCACCGGAGGTTTAGCCACCGGCCTTCGTTCCTATCATAAAAATGGCAACAGTCTCTGGATCGGCTGGCCCGGAATCGATGTTCAAACAGCATCGGAAAAAAAACAAGTGGAAAAAATTTTGAAAGAAGAACATTGTTCGCCGGTTTATCTCAGCCAGGAACTGGTGGAAAAATTTTATGAAGGCTTTAGTAATGCCACCCTCTGGCCGCTTTTTCATTATTTCACGGAATATGCCCGGTTCAATGAAGAATACTGGCAGGCATACCAGGAAGTCAATCAAAAATTCGCTCAGGCAATTATTGAAAATACCGGTGATAATGAGATGGTCTGGGTTCATGATTATCAATTATTGCTGGTTCCGAAAATGGTCAGAGATGTTAAGCCAAATCTGAATATCGGTTTTTTCCTTCATATTCCTTTTCCATCCTACGAAGTTTTACGAATTTTACCCTGGCGTGAAGAAATTGTGAGCGGATTGATGGGATCTGATTTAATTGGTTTTCACACTTACGACTATGCCCGGCACTTTATCAGTTCGGTCAAGCGGTTATTGGGATATGAAATTGAATTCAATACTATAAAAACAGAAAACCGCCAGGTGTATATTGATGTTTTTCCCATGGGTATTGACTACCGGAAATTCAATCAAAAGGCCCTGGATATTCAGTCAAAGGAAGATGAGCAGCGATCCAAAGTTTATCAGGATCTGAACCTGCTGAAATTAAAACAACCGGACATGAAATTGATTTTATCCATCGACCGGCTCGATTATACCAAAGGGATTCCGGCCAGAATTCACGCCTTTCGCAAATTTTTGACAGATCATCCGGAATATCGTGAAAAAGTCTCCATGATTATGTTAACAGTTCCCTCGCGCGAGCATGTGAAGCAATATCAGAATTTACATAAAGAGATCAATAAACTGATCGGCAGTCTGAATGGTGAATTCGGAACCATTAACTGGACGCCAATTCTCTATTTTTATCGTTCCCTGCCCTTTGATGATTTGGTGGAACTGTATTGTTCAGCAAATGTCGCTTTATTAACGCCACTACGGGATGGCATGAATCTGGTTGCGAAAGAGTTTATCGCGACGAAAACGGACCAGACCGGCGTCCTGATACTGAGTGAAATGGCCGGGGCCACCAAAGAATTGGGCGGTGCAATCCTGGTGAATCCCAATGACACGAACATGGTGTCGGAATCAATTTACAAAGCCCTGAATATGAACAGGGAAAAGCAAAAAGAAGATGTCACATCAATGCAAAAACGGATTAGCCGGTATGATGTCTATAAATGGGCCTCCGAGTTTATTAAAATGTTGCAAAAAACAGCTGACCTGCAAGCAACATACCTGGCTTATAAAGTTAAAAAATCCACTACTGAAAAAATCATAACCCAATACAAAAAGGCCGGTAAGCGGCTTCTTTTTCTGGATTACGACGGAACATTACAACGGTTTTATAAAAATCCTAAGCATGCCAAACCGGATGAAGAATTAATGGGATTGCTGCGAACCTTGCATCAATTAGAAAATACGGAAATTGTGCTGATCAGCGGACGTGACCGGGAAACGCTCAATGAGTGGTTTGGAAAAGAAAATTTCACCCTGATTGCTGAGCATGGTGTGTGGCTCAAGACCCTGAATAATGAATGGATAAATAGAAACCAGGGTACTTCCGAATGGAAATATAATATCAGGCCGGTGCTGGAATCCTATGTCGATCGCACTCCCGGTAGTTTTATTGAGGAAAAATCACACTCCCTGGCATGGCATTACCGGAATGCTGATATTGAACTGGGCAAAATGAGAGCTTTGGAAATGGTAACTAATCTTTCCACGCTGATCATCAATCAGGACCTTGAAATTCTGGAAGGCCATAAAGTTATTGAAATTAAAGTCAGTGGTATTAATAAAGGCAGCGCAGCCCTGGAACATTTACATAACAAGGAGTATGATTTTATCCTGGCTATTGGTGATGATTGGACAGATGAACACTTATTCCATGTTTTACCGGAAAATGCAGTAACAATTAAAGTTGGAACTGTCCATTCTCAGGCAAAATATTTTATTGATACGTACACAGATGTTCGACAATTATTAAATAAAATAGCAGAGAGTTAAATGAATAATTTGGATTATGGAATTATTGGCAACTGCCGCAGTGCCGCCTTAATATCAAAAACCGGCGCCATTGACTGGTGTTGTATACCGGATTTTGATTCACCTTCGGTATTTGCGCGGCTATTGGATGATGAGATCGGTGGCACTTTTGAAATCCTGGTCGATGACAGTTATACCATTTCACAGGAATATATACGCAATACCAATATATTACGCACGCGCTTCGCGGCTGATGAGGGGGTTTTTGAAATACTTGATTTTATGCCGCGTTACTACAATGTTGAATCAGGATATTATAATCCGCCGGAAATTATTCGTTATTTTAAGCATATATCCGGCGAACCCAAATTTTCCATCAATTATGAACCCCGCCTGGAATATGCACGCCATAAGACGGTTACAAAAGTTAAAGATAAATATATTAAGAGCTATACCAAAAATGGCGAATATGATTCGCTCTATCTCTACAGTGATATGAGCACGCAAAAAATATTCGACCAGTCAGAAATAAAATTATCAAAAAATGCCTATATATTGCTGAATTATAATCAAAAATTATTGCCGCAGACATTAGAAACGCAATATTTGAAATTAAACCGGACCAAGGTCTACTGGCTGGACTGGGCCAACCGGAATACGACGTTCACCAAATACCAGGAGGCCATTACCCGCAGCACCCTGGTACTGAAATTATTGACTTATGACAAAACAGGGGCGGTATTAGCGGCAATTACCACCTCGCTGCCGGAAACGATCGGTGAGCAGCGGAATTGGGATTACCGGTTTTGCTGGATCCGTGATGCCTCCATGGCCATTAATGTCATGACAAAACTGGGCCACAAACACACGGTCAAACGCTTTATCAATTTTATTATTGATATTATTCCCGACAAAAATGAAAAAATCCAGATTATGTATGGTATTAACCGGGAAAAAGTACTGACCGAAGAGACCCTGGACCATTTAAAAGGCTATGAAAATTCCCAGCCCGTCCGTGTCGGGAATGCCGCTTACACCCAACGGCAAAATGATATTTACGGTATTTTAATGGATGTTATCTACAAGCATTTTAAAATATTCAAAACATCTGTGGTGACGGGCGAGAACCTCTGGACAATTACGCGAAGTATCGTGAAAATTGTGAAAAAAAACTGGCACAAGCCCGATAAAAGCATCTGGGAAATTCGCACTGAAGAAAAACATTTTACCTTTTCAAAAGTATTATGCTGGATGGCGATTGACCGGGCGATAAAGATTGCCGAATTACTCAAGAAAGATTACTACATTGAAAAGTGGCAGCCGATTGCTGAAGAAATCCGCCAGGACATCTACGATAATGCCTGGAACGATAAGGTCAAATCCTACACACAGTATTATGGTGCTGACAGCCAGGATGCATCCAACCTGCTCATGCATACATATGGATTTTTAGATGCCAAGGATGATCGCTACATTATGACAGTCAAAGCCATTGAGAAAAATTTGTTTAAGGATGGGTTAATGTTCCGGTATCGCAATAAGGATGATTTTGGTGTGCCGGGGTCTTCTTTTACCATTTGTACTTTCTGGCTGATCGAAAGCCTGTACGCCATCGGTGAAAAAAAGCGGGCCACGGAAATGTTCGAAGAACTCCTCTCTTACAGCAACCACCTGGGCTTGTTCAGTGAAGACCTGGATTTTAAAACGAAACGTTTGCTGGGTAATTTTCCCCAGGCCTATTCCCACCTGGCTTTGATTGAAGCAGCGATTAAACTGTCCAAAGAGGATATATCTGAATACGATGATATTATACATACAATTTTTGATAAGGACTGAATGTGGATTGCAGCTGATACAGAAAAAGCATCTTGCTTGTTTATCAAATTCACCGGCAGGAGAATTTGAAAACTTTTGAAACCGGGAATAATTCATGCACACTTTCACAGACAATTTGAAATATTGATTTTTTCTTTCTGGAAAAATCAAAAACGACCAGGATGGTCGTTCTATAAAAATTAATGCCAGGGAAACCGTTCCAGTCAGCTGGAAAAAATCCGCTTATTTCAAATATACCAGTTTCCGCACGACCTGACGGATGTCATCTTCCCCGCTAAGAGCTAAAAAATAAACACCTGTGGAAACACTTTGCCCCTCTTTGTCGAGACCATTCCAGGAGAATTGGTACCGGCCGGGTTGCAAATTATTTTTTGTGCCGGTAAAAATTTCTTGTCCTTCCAAATCATATATTCTGATCTGAATGTTTGTCTGTTTTGATAAAGTATAGTTTATACGGGTGTTGCCGTTAAAAGGATTCGGATAATTATACCCCACCTCAAAAGTCTCCGGATTTCCGGTACTTTTCGATTCATCAATACCAACTGTAGTTGAGTCGGTTAAACTATATTCATTACCATCTTTCAGATAATGTAACCGGCCATTAATGATCACGGGATGGTTTGAGTCTGATATTGGCGCCGTAGGATCATTTTTTTGCGGAAAGCCATAATAGGTCATCTGTCGGCTGTCCACAAAATAGGCATAATTGCCAACTGTGCAATTGCCATCTGCGTCGATTTCCAATGTAGAGTTTTCACCCAGATAAATGGCAGTAATGCCGGGATGCTCTGCAATCGCGTAAAGCCCGCTCACAAAACGATTTTCATAATAATCATTATCATCCCAAATTTTGTTAATGACAACAGCGTTAGGAATTTTGTTTTCACCGTCACTCAGATTTAAGCGGCCGTACCAGGCATTGGTCTCGCTGCCCGTCAGGTTCCCCACTTCAACTTTTCCGTAACTCAAAATACTGTCATCATTCCCCTCCAGAGTCAAAGCGGTATAATCATAACTCTCTTCCTGGTAATCA
>CAYYMT010000173.1:0-6136 GCA_964472715.1 uncultured bacterium
GCTGAATTTTTCCCGATTTCAATTTCCGCAGAATTTCCAATGGTCAGCCCCCATCTCATCACAAATGAAGTGTCCCGGTGCCAAAAATCCTGATTGTAATCAATACTATTGGCCACGGGATAAAAAAAACTGATGCGCTGGGGAATCATTTGGCTTTTATGAAATTCTACGCCAATAAATGGTCCGCCCACTTCAATCACCGCTTCTCCTTTAAAACTGACTTGCATATCCCGGCAATGAACATCATCGGAAGAACTGCAAAATATTATGGTGCAACAAAGTAGAATTCCAGCAGACAACTGAAATAGTTTTGATCTGTTATTTGTTCGGTTCATTTCAATTTCAAACATTTTTTTATATCGACAAAATTTTTTGTCTGTAGTTTGTAAAAATAAATACCGGAACTGCTGTTGGACGAATGCCATTGCACATCATAATTGCCGGCAGCCTGGTTTTCCGCAACCAAAACGGCTATTTTCTCTCCGAGAACATCATAGATTTCAAGCGTAACAAATTCATTTTCCGGTAATTGGTAACTGATTTTTGTAACTGGATTAAAGGGATTGGGATAGTTTTGGCTAAGATTATAACGATCAGGAATTATTTTTTCACCATCGTTATCAATGCCGGTGGCTCCTCTGTATATTTCATCAATCAGGCTTTCACTGATGGCGGCATCAAAAATTCTCACATCATCAATAATTCCCTTGAAATTATAAGCATTATTCGACGGCAGCATCTGTCCGATGGTGAGGTCAATGTCAGTGGTTAATATTTCACCGGAAAAACCGGTGTGGGAATTCAATTCATTATTGATGTAAATTTCCACATCATCACCGTTATAAAGCGCCACAATGTGATACCAGGTGTTCGCAGCTAATTTTGTGGCAGAATCAAGATCAATGATACCATCCGAGGTCTTGATCGTCCAGCGCAGTTTATGTTCGGGGATGATGGAAATTTTCCAGCGATTTTCCCAACTGCCGTGTGATATGGGAAAGGCCTCGCGATTGAACAATTCGCCGATTTTCATCCAAAAACAGACACTGATGGCATTTTGAAAATTCAGTTCCCCGGTATTGGCGATTAAAATATTATCATTGACACCATCGAACTGGTAAG
Source organism: uncultured bacterium (assembly GCA_964472715.1). Taxonomy (GTDB): domain Bacteria; phylum Fidelibacterota; class UBA2242; order UBA2242; family JAFGTP01; genus JAFGTP01. The sequence goes on from CAYYMT010000173.1 coordinate 1,123, forward strand.
CGGCATCGGCATTACCGGAATAGTCTGCGGTCAATATGGCACCATTAACTGTTCCATGATGGCCATAACCACTGATATCATTGGCATTACCATCAAAAGGAAGAAACAGCAGCGGGTCAAATTCTCCACCATTTTGCTCCCGCACCAAAATCGTGATACTGTCCGAAACACTGCCGCCGCGTCCATCGCTGACACGGCAAAATATTTGGTAATTTCCGGTGTTGTTTGGCGCTGTCCAGCTGATCACAGAATCACTGCCGGCTATTTCACCGGCCTCTGACGACCAGTTATATGTAAGTTCATCGCCATCTTCATCAGTAGCAAAACAGGTAATGAGTGTTGATTCAGCGGGAATGATTTTTGACGATTCCGATTCTATTTTATCGATGACCGGCGCATGATTGATTGACTCTGTTACTTCTATTTGAATTGTATCACTGACAGTTTCACCCTTGCTGTCCTTTACAATTGAAATAATATTGTAAACTCCTGCTGAATCGGGCGCGCTCCAATGCAGCAGTTCTTGCGATTCTGCCAGCGTGTCCTTTTCCACCTGCCAGGTATAAGCCAATTCATCGCCATCTTTGTCTTCAGCTGTACAATATATTTTCACCGGCTGTAAAAATTCAATTGTTGATCTTTCAGGTGCAAGGCTTTTTATCCTCGGCGGATAATTATCCACACTTTGCCCGGAAGAATAATCGATCACAATATCACCTGCCAGGGTTTTATTGAACTGATAATTTAGTTGCGTCCCGGCCGGAAGCAGGACAATTATTCTGGCGGCGTCGCTGGCAATGGAAAAATTAGTTATGCCGGAGACGCCTGTGGCAATCATTTCATTGGCAACACAATCGTACAAGTCCACTGCTGTCCCACCCGGATCAATTGCCACATTTTGTGCTTCTTCATGTGGATTGTAATATAAATAGGATTGTAGAGCATTGTCCTGAAAAAAATCTGTTTTGAGCAGATCAAGTTGCAGGATCCCTTCAATATTGGTGGTATCGATAATGCCGCCAAACATTCCCACATGAGAGGAACCGTAAAGCACATAATTGCTCGGCCCCCAGCCGCTGCGGATAAAATCTCCGGTGGCAAAAGGAGAAATACCGGTGTTCAGAGCAAATTCCCGCAGGGCTTCGTGGGCAATATAGGAATTGGGATCATATTGATGGGCCCAGGATTCTCCGTCCTGATTGGCATCAGGCAGGTAATCCGTGTAAAATAGCCGGGAAGCATTGGCCACATTCAACGCCCATTTTCCGATTGTACGGGCAAATCTGTCGTCATACCTCACCATGGGTACCAGTGCTCCGAACTGATCGGCGCCATTCATGTAAAATGCATACCCGTCATATTTTGCTTCACCGATCAGGCCGTCGCAATCATAGCCGCCCCAGTTTCCCAGGCAGGCGCCCCATTGCCGGACATTACCCTCCGGCGTGAAACACCAGTTCAGTAATTTTTCAATATTATAATTCGTTCCCAGTTCCGCATTCATTTTCGCGGCAGTATAAACGCCATAAGGTAATTGTAATTCATAAGCAGGATTGCTTTGCCAGTCATTTAAAAACTCCAGGCTCCATTCCGCGCCGATTCGATATTTCTCATTTCCGGTCTGTGTGTAGGCATGATATAAAATCCAGGCAATTGCACCGGCTGCTTCCGGTTGCCTGACACCGGATTCCAGGGGTTCCATGGTGGCCATTTTCCAGGCCCGGTAATTCATGTAGGGAACTGTCCAGGGGGTTGCGCTGCCGTCCATGGCCTGAACAGCCGCCAGCCAGCGGTCGGCAACGGTTGTAAACTGATAATCAAAATCACCAACAGTTCCATAAATATTGTAAAGCATGTAAAAATAAATATTCGGCATGGTGTCATACCACCAGTCATGGCCACTGTTGCCCACAAAATTATTGAGATAAATATTTTCCGATTCCCGTTTATTAAAAAATTCTTCGCACATCAGCACCCAGTTATGGCCTCTTTGATCGCTTTTGTCAATTCCAACCAGGGAGGCGCTGATGACGGCCGGTAAAATATTGATGGCTTCCGCGCCGGTATTTCCCACTGCTGTATGCAGGCCGAAGCGATCATGATTGGGATAATTGACACTATTCCCATCGATCCAGACCAGGGGCAGATAATCACCGGTTTTCGTCAAATCAAAAACCAGGGAATCGTATCCGGCGGTAACCTGTTTCCAGTTGCGCATCTCATAGGGCTCCGGAAAAGCAGGCATTTGTTCGATTCTGGGAATGCTGATTTGCTGGCTGAACAACATTAATGGTAAAATATTGATTAAAAAGAAAGTTTTTATTATCATCATTTTATTTCTTATGTTAAAAATTAAACACTGACTTTACAAATTTATAATCATCAGTGATAGACCACGCTCTCCGCTGTTTATGATTAATTGCTGATAAATTCTTTGTTACGTTCTGATTAAATTCCATAGAGATTAAAAATTCAACCGCAGTGTAAACCGGTTGGTATTTTTCAGCCGCCCAAAATCAGTGTATGCATAATCCAGTTTGATATTGGACTGGCCAAATAGTCTGTAGTTAATACCGGCGCCCAGGGTTAATCCTTCTTCCGTATCCTGCTGTCCCAGGGCTTTGTATCCACCCCTCAGAAAGAGCATATTGATCACGGCAACCTCACAGCCCATATTCACACTTTCCGTATTATTGGTGGGGTGAAAAGCATCCACTGCCGCTGTTACCCGCAGATATTTTGTATCATAGATGTCATAACCGATGCCGAATTGCATATTCAGAGGCAGCGGCCATTTCTCCGTCATAAGCTTGCCCATGATCTTCTCATTGTTTCCGTCGATCAGAGGATCGGTGTCATGGTAAATGACCAAGTCACTGCCGTCCAGTTTCATATCAGGGCCGTAATTTGTAATGGCAGCACCGATGCTAAGGCCCTCTATTCCGGTTTCATATTTTGTTCCGATGTCAACGGCAAAACTCCGGGATTTTTCATGCCACAGGGTTTCCTGAATATATTTTACATTAAATCCAATGGTAAACCGGTCAGTCAGATTTTTCCCGTAGGCCAATCCCGCCGCAAAACCGGAAGCGTCAAATTCCTCACCTGTACCGTCGGGATAATCCACGGTCCGCACCTTCATAGCCGGCATTGTCATGGAGTTAATAAATAATCCGATAGTTCCGTAATTGCTCATGGGTACTGCCACGCCAAAATAGTTAAAACTGATGCCCGCCAGCCAGTCAACCTGCTCAAAAACAAATTCACCTTTGGTCATTGCGCCCAGTCCGGCCGGATTCCAGTATAATGAATTGGCATCGTCAGCGATTGCCACATAAGCGCCACCCATGCCAATGGCTCTGGATCCGACACCAACTTCCAGAAAAGCCGCTGCTGTTGTGCCGACATTTGTCAATCTATCATTTGCAAACAATATTGTTGAACATAATATCAATACTGTCACTATTTTTTTACATCTTTTCATTTAATTCTCCTGCAACATTTTATGTATCGAAAAAATGAATTAAACCTCATCATTTGATCACCACAAACCGGCCGATTTTTTCACCCACACCCGGCGCATCGACATGGTAAATATATATTCCGTAGGCAATATCATTGCCGTCCTTGGAAATCAGATCCCAGGATACCATGCCGTCATCAGCAGTGCTTTTATGGTCAATTGTATCCACTAAAAATCCACGTAAGGAATAGATTCTGATAGTACATTCTTTGGGTAGGTGAAAAAATTGTATCCGCCTTTCACCCCGTCCGAATTTGTAGGGATTTTTGGGTTCCCAGGAAGCCGTGACAACATAAGGATTGGGCACAACGCAAATATCATCCAGTTCCTGCTTCGCCAGGGAATTGCTGGAGTCTGCGCCCTGCAGTGTAAACCGGAACACATCTCCCTGCTGTTCCACTACATAATTTGTGTCGATGACAGTACCGCCAACTGTATCAAAAACCATTTTATAGGTGGTGCCGCGAAAGGGCTTTTTGACAGAAAGCAGCATTTTGTCTCCGGGCTGTGGCGGATCAGTGGTAATCCAGGTGGTGTCATTATAGCCGTTAGTGGAATCAATCTCAAAATCCGCATCAAATCGTAGCATCCAGGAAAAATAATTTTTTAACACAAAATCATCATCAGGTACCACAATAACAAGGTCGTCGCCATGGCTGTATTCCTTGTTTTTATCATTGTCAATGAGTGAATAATTGACTGTGACCGAATCGGTTTTGTTGAAAATGGAAACATTTGACGGATAGGATTTCAACCCAAAGAGAGCATTGGAATAATGAACAATTGAATCATGGAATTCAATTTCATAATCCGCCGGTTGGTTCAGATTAAGTCTGTAACCCGCAACATTTTCCCAATCGGGATTCAACCGGACTTTCAGATTATAATCAGATTCACCGTCAATCCATTTCGTCTTTTCCGGGTCCATGCTGATGGTTGTATCATTGAATACAGAAATCACACTGCCGTAGAAAAAGGGACTGTCGCCGCCATATTCATTCACTTCCACGGAATCAATGACCAGTGTATCCGCCAGCAGGTCCCAAACTTTATAATAGGGACTAACATCGGTATGATATTTTTCGCTGTCAAAAAATGCCACTTCAAAAGTTGTTTTACCCGAAGGTACTTTATGTTTTTCCACCATGCTCAGGGTAATATGCCCCGTTCCAGGGCCGACATGATCCACTTCACCGTCAATATGCGGCGGTATATATCCGGCCGCTGCCGGCCGTGGGGTTGCCACACCGGTATTTATATCCATGAAAGTAACTTCGCCAAGCGGATTGGTTTTAATGATCGCAGAGCAGGTTGACGGAGCTATTCCCTCAACACTGTTCGGTGTGTAACTGACCAGTCCGTAGTCGTAGGAAACAATAGCGTAATAATATTTCTGTCCGTTCTTTACGTCGGTATCTGTCCAGCTATGTTTCAGCCCGGTATCTTCTCCCAGGTTGAATTTGACGCCATAAATATCAATGGGGTGTGGCC
>CAYYMT010000174.1:0-6105 GCA_964472715.1 uncultured bacterium
ATTTTTGGGACTTTCCACCAATGTGCCTTCACTTATTTTCTTCACGTCATCACCGATCTGCATATCCAATTCGCCATGGGATAAATAAAATGACACTTCCATGGGTGTTTTGTGCATTTCGATAAAATCACCGGGCTTAAGGCTCATGTGAATGATCTGGGCATAATCCCGGTTCAATAATTCTGCGGTTTTTTCCAGTGTTGGAATTGATTTAAATTGGCTTTCAGTTTGGTAGTTTTTTATATTCATGATAATCCTTTCAGACTAATTAAGTATGATTATTATAATTGAAAATATCAATCTTTTAAGTCACCTTTGATGGTGATAATTTTTACTTCCGGTTCCAGATCGGCACCGGCTTTGGCAATGGCCTGTCGCAGTAACATTTCCATACCGCCGCAGCAGGGGACTTCCATTCTGACAATAGTAATGGAATTAATATTATTATGTTTCAATATCGTAGTCAGTTTTTCGATGTAATGGTCAATGGTCTGGTCCAGTTTCGGACAGAAATTGATCAATACTTTGCCTTTTAGAAAATCCTGGTGAAAGTTGGCATAGGCAAAGGGCGCGCAGTCAGCGGCAATTAACAAGTCGGCATTTTTTAAGTAACCGGCCATGGGATGCATCAGCTGCAACTGGGTCGGCCAGGTTTGTAATTCTGATGGCTGTCTGTGTGCGCCTGTTTCGACAGGTGCGTGAGATTTGTAGACTTCCTTAAAATCCATGGAACTGGAACCGGGACACTGCCCGGCAGCGCAACCCTGTGGCTTTTCTTCTATTTGCGGCACGGGTAGATTGTGTTCCTTGAGAACTGCAACAGCAGTATCATAATAGCCAAATTCGCCATGGTCAAAAAGATGTTTCAGATGGGCTTTGATGGTATTGGCGCCGGCGTTAATGATATTTTCTTCCATCACACGGCGTTCATCGTAAGGCAGTGCCTCGCGTTCTACCACTTTGATGGCGCCCTGGGGACAGTTGCCGATACAGGCGCCCAGGCCGTCGCAAAAGAGATCACTGACCAGGCGGGCTTTACCGTCAATCATCTGCAAAGCGCCTTCCGGGCAATCGGGAATACAAAGACCGCAGCCGTTACATTTTTCTTCATCGATTTTAATAATTTTACGTTTCATTTTATCCTCTGTTTATTTTTATTATTTTTGGTTTCCGCGATCAGTCAAATTTAGCTTTTAATTTTGATTGTTTTCATGAAGGAAGAAAGTTTAATCTTCTTCAGATCCTTATGGATTTGTTCAGAAACCTGATTAAGTTTTTTGCCGAAAATGCAGTGGGTGAACTGGCATTTATCTTTTCCCAGGGGACAATATTGCAGGTTTACTTTACCTTCAATGGCTTCGTAAACATCCAGCAGTGTAATTTCATCAGCCGCTTTTGCCAGCACAAATCCGCCGGCGGGACCGCGCACTGATGTTACATATCCGGCTTTGGACAGCCGCTGAAAAATTTTTGCCAGGTGAGCGACCGAGGCATTCAGAATTTCTGCCAGAGTTTTGATATTGACCCGCTCGGGGCTTTTGATGGCCACGATCGCAATGCCGTGTAATGCCAGTGATGATCCTTCTGATATACTAATTAAGTTACTCATATATTAGTCCTTTTTGGCTTAATCTTTATTTCGGTATTAAAATACCTAAATATAATTTTGAATGCAAGGGTTTTTTAATTTTTTTTGAAGATATTTGGGACTTTACATGATTTTTAGGAAATTATGGAAGTAACCGTCTATTAAAAAAGGAGTAAAATGAAAAAGTTATCACTGGATGAACTGGTCGGAAATATGGATACACAAAATGAGATGACCAACTTTTTATATCATAAAAAAAGTGGTGAAATGGTTTACTTTTCCGACGAAGAATTGTCCCTTGCGGAATCGGAGGAGGATGAATCCATGGCTGAGTGGCAAATTCCCGTCGTGAAAATAGCGAAAGATACTTTAAATAATCCTGATGACTATATTGAAATTCCCACACCCTTTGATATTCATGAATACCAGATCATGGAACAGTTCTGCCTGACCCTGCCCACGGGAAAAGGGGAGTTATTGTATAATGTAATGAAAGGCCGCGGCGCTTTTCGCAGATTTAAAGATAAGATTTACGATCTTGGCGTGGCTGATGATTGGTTCGCCTTCAAGAAAGAATATCTTGTTAGTATTGCCAAAGATTGGTGTGCGGAGAATGAGATTGAATATATTGACGATCTGAAGAATTAATCTTCATTTCCGCCTTGTATTTATAATTGATAAAACAGGCTGGAATGTACCATCAGTAATCCCAAAAGGATTAAACAATAATAACCGTGGGGGTCAACCCACGGATAAAAACAAACATTATAAAAACTCTGAAAGAGTTTAACGGTTTTCTCCTTCTATCCACATAAAAAACAAAATATTACACTCTGAAAACATGGACATATTTTAGCTTATTGGCGGGAACCATTTTATTTAAATTTTTTTCCACTTCCTGCCTGGTTTCTCCTGTGGTGATAATATTTTCAAAATAAACCGCGGCATAGTATTTCGGTTTTATGCCAAGTTCCTTTTTTATTTTTTTATAATGGCGGACATAATTTTCAGCCAATAGTTTTGTGTAAAGGACATAATTTTCATCGCTCTCTTCTATCAATTCGTCGATTTCAATGTCATAATAGTCCGGCTTTTGCAGATATTTTTTCAGCAATTTTTCGATATCGGGATTGGAAAAATCCGTCGGCGTGTGAAGGTCGGAAATCAAATCATATTTTGCTTTGTTGATTTGATAATCTTCATTTAAATCCCGTTTGATATTTGATCCGAAATAAATATTATCAAAACGAACCAGGCCGTCGAAAATGATCTCGTCATTAAAGGGCAACAGCGCGGTTGTCACAATAGTGGGAAGATTTTCCGATGGGCATATTTTTGTCATTGAATCCGTTATGCCAATAACTTTGTACAGTTTCCGGGGATCATCGTAATCCATAAAAACTGAATAGGTTTTGTAATGTTTTAAAATAAAAAATTTTCCAAAGATACCATATTTTTTCCAATCCTGAACCAATACCTTTTCTTCTTTGCTTAATTCCCCGGAATAAATGTTTAAAAAGTCGCCAATTAATTTTTCTTTATTATTTTCAAAGATATAATTACGTATGTCGCATAAATGCCTGAGATATTGTTCTGTTTCATTTGGATTCAAAGGGACGATCTCTTGTTCATTATTCACATAAATTAGCAATTTAAGAAAACTGGAAAAAAATAACTCGCTATCCTTTTGTTTTAAGACGTTGTTCTTTCTACTCATTTTTACCTTCCACAACATTTTTTAAATTTTTTACCACTGCCGCAAGGACAGGGATCGTTTCTTCCGGGCGTTTTTTTTACTTTGATAGGGTTGCCTTCATTATGAATGTAATTATGTCTATCTTCCGGTGGTTCTATTTTGTCATTATTTAAATCCTCATCCCAATTAACATCCCAGACCTCATCCAAATAATCATCATAATTATCCGGTAACAGGTTGCTATTTGGATATTGAATAACAATTGAGAACGTATCACGGAAATATTTTTTTTCTACCAAAAATTCTTCTTCGGAAATACTATCAGGTTTCTGCCAGGAATGAATAAAGGTATATTCCCATAAATCCGGTTTATTTTCTGACTTGAATTTTTCTTTAACTTTTTTTATGACGGATATTGCTGCCTGATATTCATGCTCGCTAATAATTTTATAGGATTGTAAAAAATCATAAAAATAGACAACGCCCCAAATGATATTAAAGCATTGATTTGTCGTTTTTAACCAAATATCAACTCTGTCCCGCAAATAGTTAGTAAAGGATTTGTAGGTGATCTGAAATAAATTTCCATGCTGCACATTTTTATTCGGAGAATTTATAGAGAAATATTCTACCAAACCATACCATAAAAGACCGGAATGTGAAAAACTGAATCCTTTATTTTTCATATACTCAAGGAATAAAAACTCAATTAAAAACAGGTCTTTTTTATCTTTTGATTTGCCAAGTTTCCAGATATTTTCTTTATCATAGGAAACACTATAGAAAAGGTCTAATTTTTCCAACAGTTCATCACTGATCTCATAATCATAGTTATCCATCATTGCTATTAATTCATCTCTGTTGAATTGCTGATTTGCATAATATTTTTCTAATTCCCGGTGAAAAATAAGTCCAACCAGGTCACTCTTGTAGCCGGGGCTTATGCGATCCCTTTCCATAATTTCATAGATATTTCTGATCTTGGCTTCACTTATAATATCATCCTGCTGAAAAAAAAGAAATGTTTTAATCAGGTCAAAATATATATCATAACCTTCATCCGGATTTTGAGTACAAGGGTAGAAACTCGCCCAGGCTTTTTCAGGTTCTTCCTTAAACAGATAGTAAGTCACCAGGGAGATATTTAGATAACTGAAACTCTCCTGATAAATAATAGGCTGGTTGCGGCGAATGATGTCAACAAATTTAATTAATTTTTCATATTCTTTGGCATCTTCCAGGGCGCTTTGAAATTCGATCATTACTTCCACATAATCGTAATTCTGCATAAAATCATCAGTCATTTCCTGTGAAAAAAAATCAATGGCATCATCATAAATATCAATGGGATTCTGCTTTAAATATTTGCTCCAAAATTTTTTATGATTCATAGGTTCTCTCGCTCCAAATACAACATAAACGCATATTCCAGGGCAGTTTCGCGATAGCGTTTGAATCGACCTGACGCGCCACCGTGGCCAACATCCATATTGATATCCATGATCAGCAAATTATCATCGGTTTTGTAATCCCGGAGTTTGGCGATCCATTTGGCTGGCTCCCAGTACTGTACCTGGCTATCCCAGTAACCGGTGGTGATCAGCAGGTTTGGATAATCTTTCCGTTCCACATTATCATAAGGAGAGTAGGAGAGCATATAATCATAGTATTCCTTCTTCTTGGGATTACCCCATTCGTCAAATTCAAAAGTAGTCAAAGGAATGGATTCATCCAGCATTGTGGTTACCACATCCACGAAGGGAACCGCGGCAATCACACCATTCCATAATTCCGGCGCCATATTTATCACGCCACCCATTAGCAATCCACCGGCGCTGCCACCCATAGCATAGAGATGGTCCGGCGAGGTATAGTCATGGTCAACAAGATATTTTCCGCAATCTATAAAATCATAGAAGGTGTTTTTCTTCTTCAGCAACTTGCCGGTTTCGTACCAGTCCCGTCCCATTTCCTGGCCGCCGCGCACATGGGCAATGGCATAGGCGAAGCCACGGTCCAGAAGGCTGAGACGGCTGGACCTGAAATAGGGATTCGCTGAAGAGCCATAAGAACCATAAGCATACAAGAGCAGGGGCGCTTTTCCATTTTTTTCAAATCCTTTGCGATAGACGATTGATACCGGTACTTCAACCCCATCCCGTACTTTTACGAATTTTCTCTCCGATACATAATTATCAGGTGAAAAATCATCGTCCAGAACCTCGTCCTGCTTCATCAATTTTCTGGATTTGGTGTTCATATTATAATCGTAAATGGTTTTTGGTGTGGTCAGTGATGTATAGCCAAACCGTAATATTTCGGTGTCGATTTCCGGGTTTGATGTGCTCCAGGCGACATAGGCCGGCTCATCGAATTCTATATAATGCTCTTTGTCTGAATTCCAGTCCATGACCCGCAATTGAACCAGGCCCGCTTCCCGTTCACTGACCACCAAATGATCTTTGAAGATATCAATACCTTCCAGTAAAACATCTTCGCGATGAGGAATTACTTCCCGCCAGTTTTCCTTTCCGGTTTTGTGCACGGGTGTTTTCATGAGACGAAAGTTTTTGGCCTGATAATTTGTACGAATGTAGAAATGGTCGTCAAAGTGGTCGACATGGTATTCGAGGTCCTTCTCCCGTGACTGCACAACTTGCCATTTTCCGTCAGGATTGTTGGCGTTTAAATACCGGTATTCTGTGGACAATGTATGACTGGAACCGATTAATAAATATTTTTGGGATTTTGTTTTGGTGATAAAGCAGGAAAAGGTTTCATCTTTTTCTTCAAACACCAGTTCATCATTACTGGCGGCTTC
>CAYYMT010000175.1:0-6093 GCA_964472715.1 uncultured bacterium
AAATTACCGTTAAAAAAAGATAAATAACTGACGTTAAGAATTTTATACTGTTTGATCCCGACGAGTCGGGAGAGTTTATAAAATTTAGTCCGTTACTTATCTTTTTAGGTGATTTTTATATCCGGCAGTTGCCGGAATTTTTTTGCTTCTTTTTTCATCAAGGAAAAAAGAAGATTGTTAGTTTTAATCTACCCCCTACAATTCATATAGCCAAATTTTGTTTCCAGATTTTGGGAGCGTCCATGTAAAGTTTTTCCCCACGCACCCAGCCGCGACCGAGAATATACGGTCCTGATGTAATGATCCGGTATCCGCTGTTTGTGAGATTGTCGATATGAATACCTTGCCGGTTCAATAATATTGGCAGGTGGTGGCGGTCAACTTCGACGACATTCCGGGTGGCCGCGCCGCCGAACCGGTAAATAAAAGCATTGGTAATATACCCCCGGGGAAAATCGCCTTTGTAAGCCGGCAAACCGATCTGAGTGATCTTGTCAGAAAATATAATATCTCTCTGATTGGACATGAAAATGATCCGGTTGCCGGGGAGTTCATAAAATCCGTAGGACTGCAATAACTTTTCATGAAACCCGAAATGATCAGTGAGATATTCTGTCAGTTCTTCCGATCGTAAACAGAGGCTAATTTTTTCTGAGTTTTGCAACATAAAATCCTCCGGTATCATTTTGATGTGGCCAGAAGCGGCAGGTTTTCCTGAGGGAAGGATGAAATTCCGCTTTATTCCATTCGGTAATTCCCGGCGAATAGACCAGGCTGCCGGGAAAATTGATCGCTTCAATGTGAACATCTGGTTCTAATACTGAATTCACAACCTCTTCATTTTCAATTGGCGAATAGGTGCAGGTGCTGTAAACCACGATCCCCCCTTTTTTGACTAATTTCAGCGCGTGCTTCAGCAGTGCCTGTTGAACTGGCCGGTACTTTTCGGTGCGGGAATTGTCACGGCGGCTCCATTTGCTTTTGCGAATATTGCCTTCGGCAGAGCAGGGCGCATCCACCAGGATTTTGTCATAAATATTATAATGGTCGATTTTCAATCCGTCCTGCTGCGTTACAATACCATTGGTAAATCCCAGACGGGACAATGTATTTTGTAGAAGAGCCACCCGGCCGCTCATCAGGTCATTGCTGACCACCAGCCCGCTGTCCTGTAACTTCAGGCAGATGCCGGCGGTTTTATTACCCGGTGCGGCGCACATGTCCAGAATTTTTTCATTGGGCTGGGGGTCCAGAGCCACTACCGGCAGCAGTGAAACCTCTTCCTGAACATGGATTTGGCCCGAAAGAAATTCAATGGTTTTTCCGGGTTTGAAAGAGGATTCAAGCTTAAAGGCGCCGGGCCACCATTCCAGCAATGAGTAATCAGCTTGGTTGTCAATTAGTGAATTTTCTATAATTGCAGGTGTGGTCTTCAGTAGATTTGTCCAGACAATTTTCGGCAGCGGTTTTTCTGAATATTTTAAAAATTCATCAAAATCATCAATTATTGGCCGGTAACGCTCGACATATTCTTTGTAATTTAATAATTGTTTTTCTTTCATGGGAATAACTTAGAAGAGTTTAAAAGATTTCACAATGAATATTGGTGAAGGGAAAAATTATTTTTATTAATAATTTGAGGATTTATATTTAACAGTGACTGTAATCCGGAATATTTTATTGAGGATATAATAATGAAAAATTTGGATGTCGTTGTGGTTGGAAATGTCGGAATTGACACCAATATTTATTCCGAAGGCCGGGGAATAAATTTTGAGGTTGAGGCTAACTTCACAACCAATGTGGATTATATCGGTCAGGCCGGTGGTTACGCGTCACGGGGATTTGCGCAATTGGGATATAAAACCGCCTTTATAGGCCATGTGGGTGATGACTTCAGCGGACGCCATATATGTAAAACATTTAAATCCGATGGCATCGATATTACCGGTATGTTTATCGATCCGGCAGGTACCGCCCGGTCGGTCAATTTTATGTATCGTGACGGAAGACGGAAAAATTTTTACGACGGTAAAAGCCACATGACAATAAAACCGGATTTGGATAAATGCCGGGACCTGTTTGCACAAACAAAAATTGTCCATTTTCATATTCCTGACTGGGCGCGGGACCTGTTGCCAATTGCCAAAGAGGGCGGTCTTCCAATATCAACAGATCTGCAGGATATTGTGACAATTGACGACGATTATCGTAAAGATTTTATTCAATACTCTGACATACTGTTTTTCAGTGCGGTCAATTTTGAATCACCGGCCCGGTTTATTCATGAAGTGTGGCATAAATACCCTGAAAAGATATTGATCGCTGGCATGGGAAGCAAAGGCTGCGCTTTGGGTGAGAATGGCAAGATCCATTACTTCCCGGCAATCGACTTTGGCGGACCGGTGGTTGACACCAATGGCGCCGGCGACGGACTGGCAGTGGGTTTTCTGTCACAATATTACCTGGAGAAGAAAAGTTTATCTGAGAGTATTAAAGCAGCCCAAATTGCCGCCCGTCACACGTGCAGCCAAAAAGCCCGTACGGATACCTTGATCAGCCGGGAAGAATTGAACAGGCTAATGAGTGAGTTATCAGGATGAAGAGCAGGGAGTTTGCAAAAATTTAATCGTTAATCCTTCGAGGGAAATCTTAAAACAATTGCCCCGCAAGTTGTGCGGCCAGCCAGTCATTTGTGCCGCTTCGGGAATATGAGATAATATGAATCGTCATGGCTCTCCTCAAAATTATTGCGCTTTTTTCAGGGCAATTTTCACTGGAACCAATATTTTATTTGCAAAAATTTTCATTATACTGAAAATATGTATATATTTATCAAAAAGGATTCACCATGAAGAAAATAATCAGCCGTCCAAAATACATCGATATGATTAGCCCCTTTATTGGCAAACAGTTGATTAAAGTATTGGTCGGTGAAAGGCGTATTGGAAAAACCACATTACTGCTCCAATTAATCGATCATATCAAACAGAAAGACCGAAACGCTAACATCATTTATATTAACAAGGAACTACACCGGTTCAAATTCATCAAGACCGATGATGATTTATATGATCATATCAAAGAAAATATTAACGCAAAGAAACAAAACTATATTTTCATTGACGAAATTCAGGAAATCAAAAATTTTGAAAAGACACTCAGAGAATTGTTAATTCAAAAGCACGATCTTTATTGCACCGGAAGCAATGCCAAATTATTGTCCGGTGACTTAGCCACAATGCTATCCGGAAGATATATGGAGTTTAGGATCCATGGCCTGAGTTATGAAGAATTTTTACAATTTCATCAATTAGATAACAATATGAAGTCTTTACAAAAATATATTCGCTTCGGCGGATTACCCTATTTAGCACACCTGGAACTTGATGCTGAAATTGTTTATGGATATCTAAAGAGTATCTATAACACAATTATACTAAAAGATGTTGTTTCACGATATAATATACGTGACATAGATTTCCTGGAACGTCTTGTTGAATATCTGGCCGACAATTTAGGCAGTTATGTTTCATCCAAAAAAATCACTGATTTTCTTAAATCTCAGCGAATCAGGCTATCAGTCAATACTGTGATGAATTATTTACAATATCTGACCAATGCTTTTTTTATTAATAAAGTGCATCGGTATGATATTCAGGGGAAAAAATTGTTTGAAATTAATGAAAAATATTATTTCAGTGATTTAGGGTTAAAGCACTCGATTATTCCATATACTCCCGGAGATATTGGAAAAATATTTGAAAATCTTGTTTTTAACAAATTATTGCTTGATGGCTATTCAATTAATATTGGAAAACTGCAGGATCTCGAGATTGATTTTATTGCCAAAAAAAGAGATCAGATAAAATATATTCAGGTTGCATATCAAATTCCAAATGAACAAGCACACCAACGAGAATTTGGTAATCTGCTAAAAATTAAAGATAATTTTGAAAAAATAGTAATCTCAGCAGATGAATTAATAACCGGAAATTATAAGGGTGTTAAACATATACACATTTTAGAATTTTTATCAAATTGAATTTACTGGCTCCCGGATTGATTTCGGGAACCAGTAATCATGAACGTATCAATAACTATCATTATGCACATTCTTCACCGCGCGTCCTGACGGATCAGCAGAATTCTGAAAGGCCTTGTCCCATTCCAGGGCTTTGGAAGTGGAACAGGCAATAGAGGGATCAAAAGGCACGGTATCAATCGCAGTCTGTGAGGGAAAATGGGATTCAAAAATCTGACGATACAAATAGGATTCTTTAGTATTCGGTGTTTTGAAAGGAAAGCGATGGCGGGCATTGGCCAGCTGTTTATCACTGACCTCTTTTTCGGCGTATTCTTTCAGGCTGTCGATCCATGAGTATCCAACGCCGTCGGAGAACTGCTCTTTCTGGCGCCAGACAATTTCATCAGGCAGATAATCTTCAAAGGCCTGCCGCAGAATATGCTTTTCCATTTTGCCATTACCACACATTTTATCTTCCGGATTCAGCCGCATGACCACGTCCAGAAAATCCTTATCCAAAAAAGGCACACGGGCTTCCACGCCCCAGGCCGCCATGGATTTGTTGGCGCGCAGGTTATCATACATGTAGAGCGCTTTTAGTTTCCGTACGGTTTCTTCATGAAATTCCTTCGCATTGGGCGCTTTGTGAAAATACAAATAACCGCCGAACATTTCATCGGAACCTTCACCGGACAATACCATCTTGATTCCCATGGCTTTGATCATACGCGCCATCAGATACATGGGCGTGGAAGCGCGCACAGTGGTGACATCAAAGGTTTCCAGGTGATAGATCACATCGGAGACCGCGTCCAGACCCTCCTGGATCGTGAAATGCAGTTCATGATGAACCGTACCTATCGCGTCAGCCACCTTTTGAGCAGCGATCAGGTCCGGCGCCCCTTTGACACCAATACAAAAGGAGTGCAGCCGCGGCCACCAGGCTTCAGTTTCGTCATGGTCTTCCACACGTTTGGCAGCGAAGCGTTTCGCCACAGCCGCTACAATGGATGAGTCCAGACCACCGGAAAGCAATACCGCATAAGGCACATCTGACATGAGATGGGAATGCACGGATTTTTCAAAGGCTTCCCGCAATAATTTCACACTGGACAGGTTATTTTTCACATGATCGTATTCAAACCAGTCCCGCTTCCAAAATGGCCGGGGTTCCGTGTCACCGCTGATCAGATAATGTCCGGGAGGAAACTGCGCCACCGATTGACATTTTTCATGAATGGCTTTCATTTCCGAAGTGACATACATATTGCCGTACTCATCATGGCCATAGTAAAGCGGAATAATTCCCATATGGTCCCGCGCGATCAGATAAGTATTTTTTTCTTCATCATAGAGAATAAAAGCAAACATTCCCTTCAGTTCGTCCAGAAAATCCACGCCCTTTTCTTCATAAAGCGCCAGAATACATTCACAATCGGATTTGGTCTGAAATTCATATCCACAGGTGATTGTTTTTTCCAGTTCTTCGTGATTGTAGATTTCGCCATTGACCGCCAGGACATGGGTTTTGTTTTTATTAAATAAGGGTTGTCCTCCGTTTTCAAGGTCGACAATCGCCAACCGTTCATGGGCCAGAATCGCATTATCATTGGTGTAAATTCCTGACCAGTCCGGGCCGCGGTGGCGTTGCAGTTTTGTCTGATTCAAGGCTTCTTTGCGAAGTTCATTTAAATCGGTTTGAATGTCCAGAATTCCTAAAATTGCACACATAACAAATTTCTCTTTCTTAAAATTTAGATTAACAAACAACTATATTTCTGTGGGTATTTAATAAATTTGATATTTTCGCTTAAATCATTTAAGATTTTATTTTAAATATCATTTGTAAGGGAAGAAGATAATAATTTTTTCAATTAAAATTAAGTGTTTTTATAAAAAGTTAAGAAAAATTTGGCTCTATATGATTTATAGTGAGTAAAGAGCTACTTCGTTTTTTTTAACTGTTAAACTCTTTCAGAGTTTTAATAATGGTTGTTTTTACCGTGGGTTGACACCCACGGTTATTATTGTTTAATCCCTTCGGGATTATATGAAATACATTAAGT
>CAYYMT010000176.1:0-2564 GCA_964472715.1 uncultured bacterium
ACACCCTCCTGCACCTCCCTTTTTAGGGAGGACTGGTTTGGGTCTGGCAATGACTACGAACATTCTAACCTGAGCAAATCAACAGATTGTCAAAGCGTGTCCCCCTTAGAAAAGGGGGAACAAGGGGGTTGTGAAACGAATGCCAATGCACCTCTCCCAAAAGTCCAGGATTTAACAATTAACGCTCTCCGCAAACTCAGCGCCCTCTGCGGTGAACAAAAAAACACTCAACTCAAAATACTTAACAAATAAGGATATTTATGCACGATCATTATATATTGACCAATGGGACAGTTACCGACGGATTTTCATTTCTTAAGGAAAATTGCTGGCTGGAAATAGCCGAAGGAAAAATCAAAAAATTTGGTGAACCAACCAAGTTTCAGGACACCGGTTCCAAAAAAATCGATCTCGGTGGCAGACTAATACTACCGGGACTGTTAAATCCCCACCACCATCTTTATTCCGCGCTGGCGACAGGACTGGCTCCTATCGGTCCGATGAACAATTTCACACAAATTCTGGAAAATCTCTGGTGGCACCTGGATAAAACGCTTGATGAAGAATCCATTTATTACTCCGCCATCAACGGTTTGATGCAATCGGCACGGTATGGTGTTACAACGATTTTTGACCATCACGCCTCCATGAGCCGGGTCAGCGGCAGTCTGGGCCTGGTTGAAAAAGCTTTTCGCAAAATCGGTGTAAAAGGTGCATTATGCTATGAAATTTCCGATCGCATGGGCGAAAAGTACCTGCAATCACAAATCAATGAAAACATCAATTTTTACGAAAACCACAGGGAAGATTCCCAAATAAAAGGCCTGCTGGGACTGCATGCTAATTTCACATTATCAGAAGAAACAATGAAAACCATTGCCGACCAAAAACCGGAGGAATTACCCATCCATATTCATTGCGGTGAGGATAAATCCGATTTTGATTATTGTCTTGAGCAAGGCTACAAAGGCCCGGTGCACCGCTTGTTTGAGCACGGATTATTGTCCCGGGAGTCATTGCTGGCCCACTGTATTCATTTATCAGAAACCGATTATCAACTCCTGCAAAAATTCGAACCGGTGATCATCTCCAATCCGGAATCCAATGCCAATAATAATGTTGGTCAAATGAATATTGATAAAATAGAAAATTATTTGCTGGGAACCGATGGTATGACCGGTAATATACCCGGCACCATGCGATCTCATTTTTTACAAAGGAAAGGAAATGTGCCTAACGCATTGAAAATTCTGTTTGAAAACCCGGCGCAGTTGATGAATCAATATTTTCCAAATTCCGGCACAATCAAAGAAGGATATGCGGCTGATTTTGCCATTACCAATTATATACCGGTAACGCCCATCGATCTCAACAATTTGTTTTATCACCTGATATTCGGTGTGCAGGGCAAGGAAATGTATATGACCGTTGCCAATGGTAGAATCATTTTTTCAGACAATGAAATTCTGTCGATTGATGAATCAGAAATGAATAAAGAGATTACAAAAGTCGTCAACAAACTACATGAGAGATTTTATGAGTGATCAATTATATCCGCAACCTGTTGAAAAATTACTAAAAACAGTCCTTGATGGATTGGAAAAAGGCGTCGTTTTTGGCATTTATAACAGCCTGTTTTTTCAGCCTGACAAAGATGATCCATTCAAAACAAAATGGTTCCATCAAAACCTGGATACGCCGATTGGAATGGCTGCCGGTCCCCACACACAAATGGCGCAAAATATAATCGCCGGCTGGCTTTGTGGTGCGCGGTATATCGAACTGAAAACCGTCCAGACTTTAGACGAAATTGAAGTGTCCAAACCATGCATTGATATTTCCGATGAAGGCTATAATTGCGAATGGTCGCAGGAATTAAAAATTTATGAGTCTTACGAAGAATATCTCAAAGCCTGGATCATCATACATATTTTACAGCATGAGTTGGGAATGGCAAAATTAGATACCATCTTTAATATGAGTGTCGGTTATGACATGAAAGGAATTTTGCAGGAAAATGTGCAGTGGTTTTTTCGTAAAATGGCTGACTGTTCCGAAGAAAAAGCAGAAATGATTGCACAGATCAGCGATATTTATCCTAAAATTAAAGAGATCACTATTCCTGATAAAATTTCAGATAACATCACTTTGTCCACCATGCATGGGTGTCCTTCTGATGAAATCGAAAAAATCGGGCATTACCTGCTGACTGAGAAACAATTACATACTTTTATAAAATTAAATCCCACATTGCTGGGACAGCAGGAAATCAATGATCTTTTACGAAAAATGGAATTCAACACGGTGGTACCGGATGCGGCCTTTGAGCATGATATTGACTACCAGGCGGCTTCCAATCTGATCGAATCACTCCAAAAAGCGGCAGATGAACAAAAACTAATTTTTGGAATCAAACTGACCAATACCCTGGAGTCCCTGAATCACAAAAATATTTTCGACAGCGACGCCATGTATATGAGCGGAAAGGCATTACATCCGATCAGTATTAATGTAGCCCATAAAATACGACAGGATTTTCAGGACCTGCCACTCTCCTTTTGTGG
>CAYYMT010000176.1:2664-5893 GCA_964472715.1 uncultured bacterium
ATGTAGCCCATAAAATACGACAGGATTTTCAGGACCTGCCACTCTCCTTTTGTGGCGGTGTGACTGCTCAAAATATTGATGATGTACTTAAATGTGGCCTTGCACCGGTGACTGTCTGTTCGGATATTTTGAAACCCGGCGGCTATACGCGGCTATTGCAATACCTGGATAACATTGATCCCGATTATAAAACCATTGATTCCATTGAATATCTGAAGCACTATAAGGAAAAAGTAAAATTTGATCATAATTATTCCCACGAAGAAAAAAGTATAAAATCCTGGCGAAAACTCGGTGAATTCGATTGTATTTCCGCGCCCTGTATTGACAAATGCCCGACCCATCAGAATATTCCTGCTTACCTGGATTTCGTGGCCAATGACAAACTGGACAGAGCCCTGCAGACGATTCTCGAAACCAATCCCTTTCCGGCTTCTACCGGAATGGTGTGTGACCATTCCTGCCAGAGCAAATGTACGCGTATCAATTACGAAAGCGCGATCCGGATTCGTGACATCAAACGCTACATTGCAGAAAATGTAGATAAAATCCATCAAAATTTTTCTCAGAAACTGACTGATAAAAAAGTCGCCATTATCGGCGCCGGGCCATCGGGATTGAGTTGTGGTTACTATTTAGCGCTCATGGGCTGCCGGGTGGATGTTTATGAAACCAGGGCCTTTGCCGGCGGAATGATCGCAGACGCAATCCCTGATTTCCGTCTGACGGAATATGCCATTGATTACGATATCAAGCAAATCGAAAATATCGGTGTCAATATCCATTATAATTCCAAAATTGATGCAAATAAATTTGAACAGTTGCACCAGGAAAATGATTTCGTTTACATTGCTGTCGGTGCGCAGAAAGCAATTCAGGCCAATATTCCCGGCCAAGAAAATGTTAAGGGATTTCTCGATCCGTTAAAATTTTTATCTGAAGTTAAAAAACGCACCATTGCGAACGCAGAGGACGCAGAAAATCATGTTGTATTAGGGAAAAATGTAATCATTCTTGGCGGCGGCAATACAGCCATGGATGTGGCGCGGACCGCCAGGCGACTGATCGGCAAAGATGAAAAGGTGACCATCGTCTATCGACGCACCCGCAATGAAATGCCCGCAGAGCAATCGGAAATTGCGGCCGCGCTCGAAGAAAATATCCAGTTGATCGAACTGGCGTCACCGGCAAAAGTAATCAGTAAAAAGGGTAAAATCACAGCCTTGCAATGTCACAAAATGAAGTTGGAACACAATCCTGATTATGACCGGCCAAAACCGGTTATAATTCCGGACAAAGAATTTGATATTCCCTGCGATACAATTATTCCCGCCTTTGGTCAGCAACTGGATGTGGATTTTGTGGACAATGAGTTCCTGCAAGCCCGCGCTGCTGATACACTGGAAACCCATCTGGATAATGTCTTTATCGGCGGGGACGCCAATCGTGGCGCTTCTTTCCTGATCAAAGCAGTTGCCGATGGAAAAAACGTCGCCCGGGAGATTATGGCTAAATTAAATCTGGATTGGAAAGATGAAGAAACCAGAATCAAATCGACTCGTGAAGAACATCATAAAAAATTATCCCGCATCATTCCCGGTGTAATACCAAAAAGTATTCCGGTTGAGGAGCGTAATTACAACGCCATTGTAGAATTACCCATGAACAAGGAAGAGGTCAAATCCGAAGCCGAGCGTTGTCTGAATTGCGATGAAATCTGCGATGTCTGCATCACGGTTTGTCCAAATCGGGCCAATGTCGGCTATGAAGTTGAGCCTTTTGAACTAGATTTACAGAAAATCATTGTTAAAAATGGTAAAACAGAAATTCTTTCTGATGAATTTTTTAGAATTGAACAGAAATATCAAATTCTCAACATCGCTGATTATTGTAATGAGTGTGGGAATTGTACCACCTTCTGTCCCACTTCGGGTCGGCCTTTCATGGACAAGCCGCGGGTTGCCCTATCGGAAGAGAGTTTCTTTGCCATGGACAGCGGGTATTTTGTTCAGGAGGACGGGATCTTATACAAACGGGACCACCAGGTTTTCAGTTTAGTTGAAAATGCCGGCAACTTCCAATATTCAGGGGATAATTTTGTGATCATACTGAATAAGGATTTCAAAATTTTGGAGTCTGAGATTGATGTAGTGGATGAGTTGGTGATTTCGTTGCGGGATGCGGTGAAGATGAAGGTTGTTGGGGATGTTTTGATTGAAGGAAAATTTAAATAATGTTCAAATTTATCACTTCGAATATCGATTTTACACTCTCCTGCACCTCCCTTTTTAGGGAGGACTGGTTGAGGGCTGGCAACGACTTCGACCATTCTATCCTGGGCAAAACAACAGATTGCCTATACGTGTCCCCCTTAGAAAAGGGGGAACAAGGGGGTTGTAAAACTGATGTTAATATACAATATTTTCCTGCTATTAAATGGAGGAAAAATCCATGACAATAACCTATAACCATTATCTAAAAAGATATGCCAGAAAGTTAAGAAAACAGGGCACCTATGCAGAAGTTTTACTTTGGAATATTCTCAAAAGGAAACAAATAAAAGGTCATAAATTCACCCGCCAAAAACCAATTGACAAATATATTGTTGATTTTTATTGTCCAAAACTTCATCTGGCGATTGAAATTGATGGCATTACCCATGATGAAAAAACCAATGAAGATTTAATACGACAAAAAATTATAGAAAAACAAAAAGTACATTTTTTAAGATTTGCTGATCATGAAGTGAAAAAGAATCTTCAGGGCGTTTTTGAAGTAATTGTCGATTGGATAAATGATTATGAAAAATTGAATGGGATTGTTAATGATAATCCTGTTAATATTAAATGGTAATTAAAATGTTCTATGCTTCGCTTATTAATTTTACACCCTCCTGCACCTCCCTTTTTAGGGAGGACTGGTTTGGGTCTGGCAATGACTTCGGACATTTCATCCTGAGCAAAACAACAGATTGCCAAACCGTGTCCCCCTTTGTTAAGGGGGAACAAGGGGGTTGTAAAACACATACTAATGCGCAGTCTTTATATTGTACGAGTTTGACTTCGCTCATTAATTTTACACCCTCCTGCACCTCTCCGTCGTATGCCGGACAAAGTTGCCTTTTTAGGGAGGACTGGTTGAGGGCTGGCAACGACTTCGACCATTCTATCCTGGGCAAAACAACAGATTGCCTATACGTGTCCCCCTTAGAAAAGGGGGAACAAGGGGG
>CAYYMT010000177.1:0-2041 GCA_964472715.1 uncultured bacterium
GGATTTAAACAAAAAAAATGATTAACGGTTTTAACCGTTTCTATAATTTATTTAGAAGCCTTTCTGCAAACCCATGGCGTTGGTAAATTCAAGGCTGGAAAATTCGGCGGTGAATTCATTGACATCATTCGAGAGTATTGCCAAAAGAACGATATTGCCGAAATCAAACGCTACTCATTACCCAAAAAGTTTGACAAAATCAAACAATACAGGGCGGTGGGCACCCTATTCAATAAAGATGCAACCATCGACGCCATTCAGCGGGAATACACTGTCAAACAATCAAGGGTTATCAAACACCTGGTGAAATTCATTTACGAAAGCAATTCCCTCTCAGATAATATTCAAAGCAACTTAATTGATGATAAAAAATTGAAAAACCGCATTTTTAAGTGCTTCGACAAACACAACACTATAGCCATGAAGCCCACTTTTGAGGAATTGCATAAAACTGTAGATTATGATACCGTACGATTAGCGAGATTGCAGTATTTGATTGAGAAACGAAATATATAGACTTCTTTATAATGAAATTTCTATTTGGTGCTTGACACGTGACGCGTTACATGTTAAATTAAACTATGATAAAATCATTCAAGCATAAAGGCCTAAAAAAGTTTTTTGAAACTGGTAGTAAAGTTGGAATCATACCTGAGCATGCTAGTAAACTTGGTAGAATTTTAGATCGTTTAGATGCTGCAATTAATGCTAACGATATGAATCTACCGGGTTATCGATTGCATAAATTGTCAGGACAAAAAACTGATATGTGGTCTGTTACTGTAAGTGGTAATTGGCGAATCACCTTTATTTTTGAAGGAGAAGATGTTTTTATCGTTGATTATATGGATTATCATTAGGAGAAAATTATGATTAACCAAAGAAAACCAACCCATCCCGGCAAAGTATTTCTGGAAGATGTTATCAAACCGCTTGGCATTACAATTACGGATGCGGCAAAAAATCTCGGCGTATCAAGGAAAACACTATCAGAATTTGTGAATTGCAAATCATCACTTAGCCCGGAAATGGCGGTCAGAATCTCAGAAGCCACCAACACCAGTCCGGAAAGTTGGCTAAGCATGCAGACAAAACTCAATCTTTGGATTGCATTGCAGAATAAACCGGAAGGAATTGTGCAGTTTCAAAGTGATTGAAGTAGTGCCAGATAATTGGTATTTTTATGCAAAGTTTAAGGACAAAGAAAATGACAACATTAAAGGAAATTGAAAAAGAAGTCTCGAATTTATCCGAAGAGCGGTTGTCTGAATTCAGAGCATGGTTTAATGAATTCAACAATCAAATCTGGGATGAACAACTTAAAAAAGATATAAGCTCAGGAAAACTTGACAGAATGGCCTCTGAGGCATTAACTGCTTACTCTTCAGGAAAATGCGAACCACTTTAAATCACCATAAATCCCAAGCGTTTCGAGAATTGTACTCTTCCCTGCCTGAAAAAATTCAAAGAATAGCAAAAAAAATTTTCTCTATTACAACCATTGCGAAGGTCTCCAACCATTCGCAAGGTTTCATTTTTCGTGTATTTCGTATATTTCGTGGTTAAAGAAAAACAGCCATTAAATCAATCCATCTGAGCTTATTAAAATCACCATATTCCTCTGATATTATAATTTATGTTCGTTTGCATTTGTTTCACAACCCCCTTTGTTCCCTCCCGAAGTCTCGGGACAGGCTCTTTTATAAGGGGGACACGATTCTATAATTTATTATTTTTAAAGCACATGCTTATTCGAAGTCGTTTCCGGTCTCCTACGAGTTCTCCCTAAAAAGGTTTGCAATCCGGCTTTGACGGAGAGATGCCACTTGCCCCCAGCAGGCTGGGAGGGTTTATAATGTAATTTCGGAGTATGAATCATAATTTCAGTTGAAAGAAATAGTTTACACTTTATAACAACCATTGCGAAGGTCTTTGACCATTCGCAAGGTTTCATTTTTCCGTTTATTTCGTATATTTCGTGGTTGAAAAAAAATACCGTTTATCGGCTAAGAAACCACATCCACCGCCAGCATCTTGAGCA
>CAYYMT010000177.1:2141-5855 GCA_964472715.1 uncultured bacterium
AAAAAAATACCGTTTATCGGCTAAGAAACCACATCCACCGCCAGCATCTTGAGCAGGTACTCCTTATCCACACCTTTTCGCTGCTGATAATCAGTTAGTTGTTGCTCATCAATTTTTCCGATGGAAAAATATTTGGATACCGGATGTGCGAAATAGTAGCCGCAAACCGACGCCACCGGCACCATCAGAAAAGATTCCGTCAATTGAATGGGTGACTTTTCATCCATCTGCAGCAGGTCCTTAAAGAGTTTCTCCTTTTCGCTGTGGTCCGGGCAGGGCGGATAGCCGGGCGCGGGACGAATGCCCCGGTATTTCATTTTCAGCAATTCATCTTTGGAGAGATTTTCATCAGGCGCGTAGCCCCAGATATCTTTTCGGACGTTGCGGTGTAGTTCTTCAGCCAGGGCTTCTGCCAGCCGGTCGGCCAGCACTTTCAGCATAATGCGCGAATACTCATCATTTTCATCAAACCGATCCAAACTGTCGCCCATGTCAGCAGTGCAAGCAAACCCGCCGACATAATCGGCTTTTCCACTAACTTTTGGCGCAATATAATCTGCCAAAGAGAGATAATAGTCTGTCTCTTTTTTTTCGATCTGTTGTCGGAGCATTGGTAATTCACAACATGCGTCATCATCTTGATAGACCCTGATCGTATCATTCATAGTATCAGCGGCGTGAATACCGATTCGCGCCCAGAGATTAATGAGGTTCTCATTCTTGATCCGTTGCAGCATTTGCTGAGCATCATCGAATAGTTTTTGGGCTTCTTTCCCTTTTTCGGGATCATTGAGAATTTCCGGAAAATTGCCTTTCATTTCCCAGGCTTTGAAGAAATATTTCCAGTCAATCAATTGTATGACATTATCGAGATCACAGTCCACATCCTTCACCCCGATAAAATTGGGTTTCGCGGGTGTATAATTGTCCCAGTCCAGCGTTAATGCTTTATCCTGGACCGCCTGGAAATCCACTAATGTGGTGCGCTTTTTACTTTGGGCGCGGGTCTGGCGGACTTGTTCATATTCCGCTTTTATTGCTTTGATATACTCATCTTTTTTGATTGTAGAACAGAGATTGGAAGCCACTGCCACACTGCGGGAAGCATCCAGCACATGGACAATGCCATGCTCGTAGACCGGGTCCAGTTTCAGGGCGGTGTGGACTTTAGAGGTCGTGGCGCCACCAATCATGATGGGCAGGGATTTCCCGTGGTGATTCATCAGTTCCGCGAATTTCTTCATCTCGTCCAGCGATGGTGTGATCAATCCTGACAGTCCGATCAGGTCAGCGCCAATTTCTTCGGCTTTTTTCAAAATGGCTTCACCGGGCACCATTACCCCCATATCATGTATTTCAAAATTATTACAGGAGAGCACCACACTGACAATATTTTTACCGATGTCGTGTACATCGCCTTTCACTGTTGCCAGCAGGATGATACCTTTAGCATTGGACTTGGCGTCCTTTTGGGCTTCGATCAAAGGCAGTACGTGGGACACTGACTCTTTCATGACACGGGCGGATTTCACTACCTGGGGCAGAAACATTTTTCCGGCGCCAAAGAGATCGCCCACTTCATTCATACCGGCCATTAAAGGCCCTTCGATGATATCCAGAGGATCGTCATAAGTGGCAATGGCTTCCTGCATATCTTCATTAATATGTGTTGTCGTTCCCGTTATCAGCGCGTGAGAAAGACGCTTTTGCAGGGGCAGTTTGCGCCACTCTTCATCAGTTAATTCTTTCTTTTTGGATTTTCCTTTGATCTTATCGGCGATTTCCAAAACCCGTTCCGTGGCGTCGGCCCGGCGATTGAACAACAAGTCTTCCACCCGATCACGCACTTCCGGATCAACTTCATCGTAGACTTCGATCATGCCCGGATTGACAATTCCCATATCGAGTCCGGCCTGAATGGCATGGTAAAGAAAAACCGCATGGATCGCTTCCCGAATGGCATTATTCCCTCTAAAAGAAAAGGAAATATTACTGACACCGCCGCTGGTCAGGGCGCCGGGCAGATTGGCTTTGATCCATTTAACCGCACTGATGAAATCAACGCCATAATTGGCATGTTCCTCGATACCGGTGCCGATGGCAAAAATATTGGCGTCAAAAATTATATTGTTGGGTGAAATGCCTTCTTCCTGAACGAGAATATTGTAGGCCCGTTCACAAATCTCAATTTTTCGCTCATAAGTATCAGCCTGGCCTTTTTCGTCAAAAGCCATGATAATGAACGCGCCGCCTAATTCCACAATTTCCCGGGCCTGTGCGACGAATTTCTCACGGCCTTCCTTGAGTGAAATGGAATTGACAATTCCCCGACCCTGGCAGCAAGCCAGCGCTTCCCGGCAGACTTCGAATTTTGAGGAATCAAACATAAAAGGCACTTTGGCCACGTCGGGCTCTGACATCAGCAGATTGACGAAATGCACCATTTCTTCCTGCGCTTCCAGCAGGGCGTCATCCATATTGATATCAATGATCTGGCCGCCATTGAGTACCTGTTTTTTAGCGATGTTCAGGGCTTTGTCATATTTTTTTTCAGAGATCAGGCGGGCGAATTTCCGGGAGCCGGAAACATTAGTCCGTTCCCCCACATTGACAAATAATGAGTCTTCCGTGATCTCCAGGGGTTCCAGGCCGGTAAAATAATGTTTTAGTTTTTTCTCAGGAATTTTGCGTGGCGGATAGTTTTTGGTCACATCGCTAATGGCTTTGATATGCTGCGGCGTCGTACCACAGCAACCGCCAATAATATTAACCAAATTTTCTTTGCAATACGCTTCAATCTCTGCTGCCATCTGCGCCGCTGATTCGTCGTATTCCCCCAGTTCATTGGGCAGGCCGGCATTGGGATGGACATTGACCGCGCAATCCGCCATATCAGCGATGATGCGCAGGTAATTGATCAGCGTGTCAGCGCCCAGAGAGCAATTTAATCCAATACTCATGGGATTGGAATGGACCATGGAATAGTAGAAAGCTTCCGGTGTCATGCCGGTGAGAAAGCGGCCGCTTTGGTCGCTGATGGTGCCGGAGATCATAATCGGCAGTTTTTTGTCCGCCTGCTTATTGTATTGTGTAATGGCGTACAGCGCGGCTTTGGCATTGAGCGGATCAAAAATCGTTTCAACCAATAATAAATCAGCGCCGCCGTCGGCTAATCCCTTCACAGCATTGCCATAATCTTTTACCAACTGATCGAAGGTAATATTCCGATAAGCCGGATTATTTACATCCGGTGACATTGAGGCAGTCCGGTTGGTGGGTCCCAGTGAACCGGCCACAAAAGCCTCCTTACTAACATTTTGGACGGCCCGGTGAGTGATTTCCGCACCGGTTTTATTGATGGCATAGACATGATCGGCGGTCTGGTAATCGGATTGTGATACGCCATTGGCATTAAACGTGTTGGTTTCAATAATATCCGCACCGGCCCGTAAATACTGCTCGTGAATATCCTGAATCGCCTCCGGTTGTGTCAGGTTTAATATATCATTATTGCCCTGCAGGTCATGGGGATGATTGGTGAATTGGTTACCGCGGAAGTCCTTTTCGGTAAATCCGCACTTCTGGATCATGGTTCCCATAGCGCCATCAAGGACTAATATCTTTTCTTTGAGTAATTTTTCAATGCTCATCTATACACTTTCTTTTTAGGTTAAAACAGGCCTGATTTTAAAGAGGTTATGGGAGATAAACAAG
>CAYYMT010000178.1:0-5854 GCA_964472715.1 uncultured bacterium
CGTTCAATATCATCCACTGTCCGAATCGTATTGTCCATAAAATCCAACAATAACACCAGTCCAAGACTTAATCCCAATCCCAGTACCAATCCCAGGGCCAGGGATTGTTTTTTCTTAGGACTGATCTTATCCGCGCTAGCCGCCTGGTCAATGATTCGAATTTTGCCGCTCTCTGAGGCTTTCTTGATTTTCGCTTCTTCCATCTTCGTGCGTAGAAAGATATAATTCTGTTGCAATACCTTGCGGTCTCTTTCCAGGCGTATGTATTTTAATTGTTTTTCCGGCAGCTGGCTTAATTTTCGATTGTACTGTTCCGTCACTTTTTTGAGTTCTTCTTTCTTAGCGATTTCTCCTGAAAGTTCGGCATCGATCGCCAATACTTTTTCCAGCAATTCCTGGGAATATTCCAGGGGATTCGCCACGGATATACCGCGGCTGATCATCTGATTGGTTTCCGCTTCCAGTTCTTTACGAATACCGGCGATTTCCGCCCTCAGTTCATCGACAGCCTGGTGCTGAATAGTGCCCGCCGATTTCCTGGTACGGATCAATTCCGCTTCTTTTATATAGAGTTCACGGCGCAGGGCTTCCAGTTTGGTTTCAATGGAACTGGATATTTTTTCCGCCAGTTCTTTTTCACCTTCGGAAAATTGCGATTCCAGGTAACGTTTTTTATCTCTTAGAATCCTGATGGCTGTCACGGTATTTATATACTCAGTTTCCGCGTTGGTTACCTGCTCCAGCAGGGGCTTGATCTCCTCCTCAACACCAAAAACAGTTTCTTTTTCCTGATATTTCTGTAGTTTGTTTTCAGCTGCTGTCAATTCCCGTTTTGCATCCTCCAGCTGTTCCACTAAAAATTCATTTAGATTCGTAATTTCTTCAGAGCTCCAGTCAATATCCGCGTTTTTATAGGTTTCAACAAACTGGTTTACCATGTAAATAGCTTCGAGGGAATCGATTGATTTAAAACTAATATCAAGAATATTGGTTTCCCGGCGATTGGAGATAGCCAACAATTCATTTTTTTGAATTTTTTCCACAATATTATGAATATTAATCCCATCTTCTAATTTTTTCTTATCAACCTTGATAAAAGGCAATATATCAATAATCTTTTCCTTTAATTCTGTTGCATTGGAATTGTATTCTCGTGTGCCTAATAAATATAGATTATTCCGATATTGAGAATTCCACACTTTTTCCACCAGTCTGCGTTTCAGATATCTGGATTTAACGATCTCAATTTCATTGGCAATTGTTTTGTCGCCCATGGGATTGCCAAAATCCAGCATGCTTTCCATCTGGTTTTCCTCATCGATCATGACCACAGAATTGGCCTGATACACTGGTTTTTCAAAATAGAGTTTGACTGCTGATAACGCCAACACCAGCAACGTAATGGTAATAATTTTGCCTTTGTGAAACAGAAATAATTGTAAATATTCCTGCAGCGTTTTGGGCTGTTCTTCGATTAAATGTTTATCTTCCAATTTATCCCCTCGTTTTTTTATCTGGTACGATAATATTCCGCCTGAAAATATATCTGAAACAGGTGGAGTGCCGTATTGATTACCGACAGATTTGACAATAGCATATGGGTGGTTTTTTCGCCAATTACAACAGTATCATTAGGTCTGATATCTACAAAATTTTCCTTTTTACCGGAATTTACAAACTCATTGAAATCCAGTTCGTATATTCGTTTGCCATCCTCATCAGGTTCCGCCCGGATCAGTTTTATCTCACCTAACCGCGCCCCTTCTTTCGGGCCGCCGGATATGGATAACAATGTCACAAAGTCAATTCCGTCATAAACCAGGTGCGTTCCCGGTTTATTGACATGTCCCCAAATATTGACATACATTCTGATAACACCGTCAGAACCGGTAATGTATTTTTGGCCTGAGGGTGCATCATTATCCAGGTTCAGCGTCCTGTTCTGATAGATTGACCGTTCCTGTGGAATTGCCTGCCCGAATAACCCGCTGACTGTCAGTATTACAATCAGGCTTGTAATTATAAATTTTTTCATCTTAAAATCCCTGTATTGGTTTGGTTCCAAATTATTGTTTTTTTTAAAAATATACCTTTTGATTTCTCATAATAGCCAATAACAACCGAATAATGCCATTTCTGTCTCTATTTCAACCGGTAAAATCTATACAACATATATCATTATTTTTTATACAACAACCTGTTAGCGCCATTTTCTTATCCACTCAAAGATGCGTTGGGTATATTACATACACAATAATTAATAATCAAGTCTTTTATTCATCCTCAACAAAACAACGATTTCTAAAATTATATACGATAAATGTTATAAAACACAAATATCGTTCATTTTTTCTTGACATCTGTTTTTCCCATGCTTAACTTTTCACCATGAAGAAGCAAAAAAACAAAAAATTCAATGCTATCGTCAAAACCGGCGAAAAATTATTTAAACAATTCGGCATGAAACGGGTCAGCGTGGAAGAAATTTGCCAAAAAGGAACTGTCAGCAAGGCTACTTTTTACAAATACTTCAACAATAAAAATGACCTGATCAAGCATATTTTTCAAAGCTGGTTTGATGAAACTTACAACCAGATGGAGATCATCGACCAACAGAATATCCCATTTCCCCTTAAAATCAAAAAGATCTTCGGCCTGAAAAAACAGATCGTTGACGAAATGAGCCCGGAATTCATCGAAGAATACCTGAACCTGACACCGGAACTTCTGCCCTTTTTCAATCAGGCGAAACAGGACTCCTACAGAAAATTCTCTCATTATATTGAAAAATGGAAAGCCGAAGGACATATTCGCAAGGATATCAAGCCGCAATTCATTATCGCCGCCATGGAAAGCCTGGAGTATTTTACAAAACGTGAGGATTTGCCAAAATTATATGATGAATACATCGACTATGTGGAAGAAATATTTAATTTTTTCTTTTACGGCATATTAACTGAAAGGAAGCAAGATGATTCGAAGAGTTAGCCTGGCATTAATTCTCTGTCTCTCTTTTCTGCAGGGGGAATCGGAAAAGGTTTTCAAAGGACAACTCATTGGCGCGCCCCGCGTCAGTTACCGCTCTGACTCTTTCAATTTGAAAGGATATGCCCAATACCTGCCGATTTTTGAATATTCCCGTTATGGATCTCAATTCAATTACAGTTTTGATATAGCCGGTAACTTTTACACCAATTTTGAATCTGAACCGGAAGCGAAATTGTACCGACTCAAATTCGGTCTTTCCAATAACCAGACGGAATTGCGGTTGGGATTACAAAAACTGAATTTCGGCCCCGCCCAAATTCTGCGGTCGTTGCAGTGGTTTGACACCATGTCCCCCACTGACCCACTCAAGTTAACCGACGGAGTCTACGGCGCTCTTTTTCGACATTACTTCCTGAATAACACAAATATTTGGCTCTGGTCTCTCTATGGCAATGATGACAGAAAGGGCATCGAAAGGGTGAAAACCAAAGAGAAAACAGCTGAATTTGGCGGCCGGTCACAGGTCATGGTGTTTAACGGCGAACTGGGAACCACCGCCCACTACCGCCAATTGCCCGGCGATCAGGAATACCGGCTGGCAATGGATGGCCGTTGGGATTACATTGTCGGCTCCTGGTTTGAAGGGGTTATTCAAAAGAGCGATAATATACAGACTCTAATGCTGACGCTGGGGACCGATTATACCTTCAATATTGGTAACGGCCTTTACTGCATGGGAGAACACCTGATCTCGGAAGTGGAAACAAATTATCTGGAACAAACGATCCAGTATTCCGCCCTGATGGTCACTTATCCGGTGACTTTTTTCGACAATTTCAGTTCCATTACTTACTA
This sequence comes from uncultured bacterium, assembly GCA_964472715.1. Classification (GTDB taxonomy): domain Bacteria; phylum Fidelibacterota; class UBA2242; order UBA2242; family JAFGTP01; genus JAFGTP01. The sequence goes on from CAYYMT010000178.1 coordinate 3,844, forward strand.
TAATTGGGACAGCAATGAGTTAAGTCAGCATATCAGTTGGCAGCGTACTTATAACCATCTAATGCTGAACCTAAGCCTTTTTCATTTTCCGGAACAGCCATCCGCCCTGCAATCTATGGCGGGTTACGGTGTTGAATTCAAAATTATCTACAATCATTAACAATCATAACAATGGAGTAACAGATGGCTGAAAATTCATTAATTAGAACGCAGCGGTTAGTTAAAAAATTCCCCGCCGGCAATGGCTTTTTTACAGCACTGAAGGATATTGACCTGACACTTAAAAAAGGTGAATTTACCGGCCTGGTAGGCCCCAGCGGTTCCGGGAAGACCACGTTGCTGAATATTCTCGGCGCGCTGGATGACCCTTCCGAAGGAGAAGCAATTGTCTTAGACCATAATATCGGGGAATTGTCCCACAAAGAGGCGGCTAAACTTCGCAATCTTCACTTTGGGTTCATTTTTCAAACTTACAATCTGCTGCCGGTTTACACGGTCTATGAAAATGTGGAATTTCCCTTGCTGCTGCAAAATATTCCATCATCAAAACGGGACAAAATGGTGAAACGCGCCCTGGACTGGGTGGGCATCATGGATAAGATCGACTCCCGTCCGGCACAACTTTCCGGCGGAGAATGCCAGCGAGTGGCCATTGCCCGGGCCATGGTCAAGGAACCGGAGGTGGTATTCGCTGATGAGCCCACTGCAAATCTCGACGCTAAAAACTCCCACAATGTTCTGAAGACTATGGTGAAACTGAATGAAGAGGTGGGAACGACTTTTCTCTTTGCCACCCATGACCAAAAAGTCATTCAGTATTTACGGAGAATCATTACCCTTCGCGACGGTAAAGTTGCCGAGGATGAAACTGTTTGACTGGAAACTTTGAATTTACTCGGTAAAAAATTAAATCGCTTTTTACAAGCTATAGAAAAGTTTTAAAAATATGGTGCAACCGGAGATCAGTAATCGGTAATCAGTAATCAGTGATCTGTAGGAACTCAATCAACTGACTAGAAACCAGATACCAGAACAACCATTGCGAAGGTCTTAGACCATTCGCAAGGTCTTCATCCAGAACCCAGAACCCAGAACCCAGCACCAAGAACCCAGAAACCAGCACCAAGAACCCAGAAACCAGCACCAAAAAAAAGGAGAAATTATGCTTTCAATAAAACTCGCATGGCGAAATTTAATTGGCGCGGGCCTGCGGACATGGCTCAATGTCTTTGTCCTGTCACTGTCATTTCTCGTCATTATTTGGTTTAAGGGTTTTCTGGCCGGTTGGGACCGTCAGGCGCGACGGGATACCATCAACCAGAAAATCGGCGGCGGCATCTACTGGCAGGAAAATTATGATCCCTATGATGTTTTTACTCTGGTGGATGCTCACGCTAAAATACCCCGGGAAATGGCTGCTGCCCGGACAGCCGGCAAACTGACGCCAATTCTGATTGCCCAGGCCACAATCTATCCGGAAAACCGGGTGCAGACCATTCTTATGAAAGGGATTGACCCGGAACAAAATATTTTAGATTTGCCCACTCAGCATCTTGCCAGGGATATTGACGCGATTCCCGCTATTATAGGGGCTAATATGGCGAAAAACAACGACCTCTCCGTTGGTAGTCAGCTAACTATTCGCTGGCGTGACGCCAACGGCACTTTTGACGCCGGCGAGATAGAGATTGTTCATATTTTCAAAACCAATGTCCCGGCGGTTGATAACGGCCAGGTGTGGATTCCGCTGAATAAAGCACAGCAGATGCTGCAAATGCCCGGCGAAGCCACCATTGCCGTGACGGCACAGGAGGCCGGTTTTCAGGGTGAATTGAATGGTTGGGAATTCAAAGATCACAATTACCTGCTGCAGGATATCAATGAAATGATTCGCATGAAAAGTGTCGGCGGGTATATTATGTGGCTGGTTCTGCTTTCACTGGCATGGCTGGCAATTTTCGATACCCAGGTGCTGTCGATTTTTCGCCGCCAGAAAGAGATCGGCACTGAT
>CAYYMT010000179.1:0-5801 GCA_964472715.1 uncultured bacterium
TGTCCGGCATATGACGGAGAAGTGAAGCCTGCCCGCAGCAGGCGGGGTGGGTGTTAAAATAATGATCGGAGTGAAAAAACAGTGAAGTACTGTTACTTACTCAAAATTCTTTACATATTTTTTCTATCTCACCGGGATGAAAATCATTGCCGTAAATTCTTTTAAATAAAAGAATTTTTCTCTCACGCTCAGAAATATTCCCGAGAAAGGATGCCAGGGCTATTTTCCGGGCAGATTCGAACATTGAGGCACCCATTTTAAGGCGTTCCGGGCCGTCTTTTATCATTATTTTTTTTGAAAAAAGTTCTTGAACTTTTTCAGAGGTATCATTCATTGCTTAATTTCTCCAGAACAATCTGCAAGTTAAGTCTATCTGGTCAATTAAAACATCCAGTTCATTCATATACTATTTTAACAAGTTTCTTTAAATATTCCAATTTTTCCTGACCGGTTAATGTCTTCTTAACTGCATTATTCATAAAAATATGATGCTGCGAAATGCATTAACACGGTTAATGCACTCCAAAGATAAAAGTATTCCGCATACAAAATCATTGACATTACATTGCAGGGAGCCAAAAAACCTCAGAGTTCTTGCAGAACCCGGAAATGATTAATTTTCTCATTCACAGACAGAATGAAGTATTGATTTTCACCTACCGGTAAAAATCAAAAACGATTATGGAAAATCGTTCTACGAAAACTCCTCTCAGGGAAACTTTTTGAAGGTTACTTAAAGAACATTCTTTTATTCTGATCACAGTCCGGCGAAGCGCAGCGCAGCCGGAAACCTCAACCTCAGCCTAAACCTGCGACAGCAATTGCTCCACAATCCGCTTCGCCGCGTCACCATCCCAGAACTTCGGGCAGCCACCGGTTTTGGCGTTTCCGCTCAGGATATCATTCACAGCCGGCACAATTTGATCGATTTTCAGCAACCGGTTCGTTCCTTCCCAAATCGTCACCGGGCGCTCGGTATTGGGCCGTACTGTCAGGCAGGGAATTCCCATGTAGGTGGTTTCCTCCTGGATACCGCCGGAATCGGTGAGTACAAATTTGGCGTGTTTCAACAGATTGATAAATTCCAGGTAGCCAATGGATTCTGTCAGATAGAGATTGGGATAACTCTTCAATTTTTCCATAAGTCCGAAATTTTCCGCGTTTTTCAAGGTGCGTGGATGGGCAGGAAAAATCAGGGGAGTTTTATCTGAAATCTTGCCCCAGATACCGATCAGTTTCTCCAGACTTTGCGGAAAATCCACATTGGACGGACGGTGAAAGGTCATCATGCCATACTCGCCGGTTTTGAAATCCCGGTTCAGTTTGATCTTTTTACCGTCGATAGTTTCCAGTTCAATATCAATATTTTCCGTTCGTTCCAGATTGTATTTCAGGGAATCGATCATCAGGTTGCCCACCATGTGAATTTGGGATGGGTTAATGCCTTCATTGATAAGGTTCTCATCGGCGTCGGCGCTGGTGGTATAAAATATTTCCGATATGGCATCGGTCACCAGGCGGTTAATTTCTTCGGGCATACCCCGATCCCGGGAGCGCAGGCCGGCTTCATAATGAGCTGTTTTGATGTGAAGTTTGGAAGCCACCAGGGTACAGGCGGCAGTGGAATTGACGTCCCCCACCACAATCACCAGATCCGGTTTTTCTTTCAGGCAAACGTTCTCAAATCCTTCCATGATCCGCGCGGTTTGAACGGCATGGGTTGCCGAGCCTACTTCCAGATTGACATCGGGTTCCGGAATATTCAGTTGCCGAAAAAAAAGGTCCGACATCTTTTCATCATAATGCTGCCCGGTATGCACCAGCATCGGTTCAAATTCATCATGATTTTGCAGTTCTTTCATAAGCGGTGCGATCTTCATAAAATTGGGCCGCGCACCGGCGACTAGGATTATCTTCATTTTTTCTCCGTTTGTTGTTCAATTGTAAATATCTCTCCATATCAAATGTATATCGGATTTATTGTAGAGAGGTTGAGGTTAAGGTTTAGGTTAAGTGGCCTCCATGACAACGTGAATTCGATTTTTATAATTGATTTAGTCTTTTCATTAATTTATTCAGATCAAAGATCAACTCTTTATATTCATCAAATAGTTCTTCAACAGTTTTGGGCGCAAAATATCCAACTTCACGGCCATAAATCAAATGGCTCTGTGTTTCTGTAGCAGACCCTCTGGCAATAAGATAAAAGTGGCACTTATCTTTATTCCCTTTACGTCCGAAACCTTCCGCAATATTACCAGATACACTATTGGAAGATTTTCTGATCTGTGAGGTCAGTCCATAGTCTTCAGATCTGGGGAGATTAGCAGTCAGATTGAAAACTTTAACAGAAAGATCCAAAGCCTTCTGCCAAACCGGCATTTCCGTAAAACTTTTATACATAATCGCCTCTTATCTTATTTTACCTTCTCTTAATTCTCAACCAAAACTTGCTATCCAAATCCTCCCCTCAACCTCAACCTCAACCTCAACCTCAACATCAATTTTCCCCAAAAATATCCCTGGTATAAACCTTATCCCTGACATCCTCCAGGTCTGCACAGTGGCGATTGGCGAGGATCACATCGGAATCGGCTTTGAACTGCTCCAGGTCAGTATAGACTTTGGAGTTGTAGAACTCATCGTCTTCCAGCACCGGTTCATAGACAATTACCTCAATCCCTTTGGCTTTAATGCGCTTCATAACGCCCTGGATCGCCGAGGCGCGGAAATTATCGGACCCGCTTTTCATGACCAGCCGGTAGACACCGACCCGTTCCGGCTGCATATCAATGATATTATCGGCGATAAAATCCTTACGGGTGCGGTTGGCATCCACAATTGCCGCGATAATATTGTTGGGTACTTCCTTATAATTGGCCAGCAATTGTTTGGTATCTTTGGGGAGGCAGTAGCCGCCGTAACCGAAGGAGGGATTATTGTAATGCATTCCGATCCGCGGGTCCAGGCCAACGCCTTCAATGATCTGGCGGGTGTTCATATTATGTTTCAGGGCGTAACTGTCCAGTTCATTAAAATAGGCCACCCGTAAGGCCAGATAGGTGTTGGCGAAAAGTTTGATGGCTTCCGCCTCATCGGCATCGGTAAAGAGCACCGGGATTTCCTTCTTGATCGCGCCTTCCACCAGTAACCGGGCAAATTCCCGTCCTCTTTCCGTATGGTCACCGATAATGATCCGTGACGGATAAAGATTATCATAGAGCGCTTTCCCTTCCCGTAAAAATTCCGGTGAAAAGATGATCCGGTCAGTGTTAAAATCTTCGCGGATCTTTTGTGTATAGCCTACGGGAACTGTTGATTTGATAATAATTGTGGCCTCGGTATTGACCTTTGCAATATCTTTGATCGTGGATTCAATAGACGAGGTATTAAAATAATTAGTTTCGGGATCATAGTCCGTGGGAGTGGCAATGACAATGATTTCCGCATCCCGGTAGGCTTCGGTTTTATCCAGCGTAGCCGTAAAGTTCAGTTCCTTGTTATTCAGAAAATCCGTGATCTCTTTATCAACGATGGGTGCTTTTTTTTCATTTAGCATGGCCACCTTTTCCGGAACAATGTCCAGGGCGGTGACCTCATGATGCTGGGCCAACAGAATGCCATTGGACAATCCTACATAACCGGTGCCGGCGATAGTGATTTTTTTCATAATGTATCCCTCTCAATTAATTATAAGACCATATTATTTTTAATTTCTTAAGATCGGAAAATCTAAAGGACACGGATTTACAGGATGAACAGGGATATTTAAACTGAATAAATGAATCCGTGAGCCCCTCTATATCCGCGCGCTGAAAATATCTATAACTGCTGATCAGCATCCTCCAAAATGCCTTTGGCGTCAAAAATCGCGGTATTGCCATTTTTCAATTCCTCGATATCATATTCCAGGAATTCATCATGCTTGACCGCCAGAAAGATACAATCATAGCCCTGGTGAACGGCAAAACTATTTTTCCGGGCGAGCAGATCTTCTTTGCCGGTGATCAGGTCAATGCCATATTCATCTCTGACCTCTTCGTGATCGGCCCAGGGATCATGGACATCCACTTCGCAGCCGAATTCTTCAAATTCCCGGACCACGTCGATGACCCTGGAATTGCGAATATCCGGGCAATTTTCCTTAAAAGTAATTCCCATTACCAGAACTTTGGAGTCTTTGACTTTGTGTCCCTTTGTGATCATCAGTTTGACCGCTTCCTGGGCCACGTAAGCGCCCATGGAATCGTTGATGCGACGCCCCGCCAGGATCACTTCGGGATGATAGCCGATTTCCTGAGCCTTGAAGGTCAGGTAGTAGGGGTCTACGCCAATACAATGTCCGCCAACCAGACCCGGACGGAAAGGGAGAAAATTCCATTTGGTTCCGGCGGCTTCCAGCACATCGATGGTATTGATATTCATAATATTGAAAATTTTCGCCAGTTCATTGACAAAGGCGATATTCAGGTCCCGCTGGGCATTTTCAATAACCTTGGCGGCTTCCGCCACTTTCATACTGCTGGCCAGATGAGTGCCGGCAGTAATCACGGTATTGTATAGATCATCCACTTCTTTTCCGATTTCCGGCGTGGAACCCGAAGTAACTTTTTTAATTTTTGTCACTGTGTGCACTTTATCACCGGGATTGATCCGCTCCGGTGAATAGCCGCAAAAGAAATCTTTATTAAAGGTCAGGCCGGATTTTTCTTCCAGGATCGGAACGCAGATATCTTCGGTGGCGCCGGGGAACACCGTGGATTCATAGATCACAATCGCCCCTCTTCCGAGCACGGAGCCAACAGCGGCGCTGGCTTTTTGTAATGGTGTCAGATCAGGGCGTTTATTTTTATCAATCGGCGTGGGCACTGTGATAATGTAATATTTATATCCTTTTAGATCATTGATATCACAGGTGTAGGATAGTTTTTTCGCGGATTTCAAGTCTTCAGAGGTGGTTTCCAGTGTTTTATCAATGTTATTCCGCAGTTCGTTGACCCGTTTTTCATTGATATCAAAGCCAATGGTATCAAATTTTTTACCAAACTCAACCGCCAATGGTAACCCTACATAGCCCAGTCCGACTACTGCGATTTTTTTGTTTTCCATAATATTTCCCCTCTCATTAATGGTTTATTTAGTTTATGTATTTTAGAATTCATTCAATCTGTCAAACAGGTTACAAATAAATTGTTACACCGGATAATATAATTTCTTTACCTGTCATTTACAATTATATAAAAACCGGAATATGTCATGATTGAGCCATTCAAACCATTTAATTTATTTCAATAAGGCTTAGACAAAAGCCATCACTCCAAAGAGAATAATCCCGCATTACTCACGGATGAAGACCTCAACCTCCCTGTCCGGCGAAGCGTAGCGAAGACGGAAACCTCAACCTTAACCTAAACCTAAAACTACCCCTTATCCTCATGATAATAATGATAATAATTCTGATAATAATAATAAGCGTCATGGGAGGTATTTTTTGTCAACCAGTTCAGGATAACACCGGCCGGCTTCTCCCCGATCTGATCCAGGTTTTGAATTGACCGGTAAAAAGAGGGTTTATTGGTAGAACCGGCTTTCACCACCATCAGGTTCATATCGATTTCTTTAGCCAGCATTATCGGATCTGTGACAGCGGCAAAAGGCGGTGTATCGAATAATACAACATCAAACTCATTTTTAAATTGTACAATGAGTTGCTTCATCTTTTTAGATCCCAGTAATTCTGATGGATTGGGTGGGCTGCCGCCGGATACTAAGACGAATAGATTTTCGATGCCTTCCACTTC
>CAYYMT010000180.1:0-5761 GCA_964472715.1 uncultured bacterium
GCTCCCTGTATGTCTTTCAGCGGGAAATAGACGGGAGAGATTGTTCCTTTGGAATCAATACCAATTGATTTTTTGATGGGGGCTTCCATGATTGCTTTACCTTCAAAAGTCAATTCAATTTCTGCTTCATATAAAGATTCTCCACCCTTATCAGCATTTATGTAGAACAGGAATTCTTCATATTGGCTGAAGTCCAATCCACCAATCCATTTGTAGAGCGGTATTTCCCAGCCCGCAGAGTAGGTTGTTAATTTGAATTCTTCGCCCTCTTTGGGGACTGCATAGATATAAATTCTACTATATTTCCCGGAAATTTTTTCAATCTTAATAATAGTATTTGCCTTATTAATTTTTGATGCTTTTATCTTAGCAGGTACGATTGTGTCCGGTTTCTTATAAATTGCCCTTCTGGTAAATGTTTTTGAAAAAAGCATAGAACTGCTAAAAACCAGGACCATTAGTAAAAAAGTAATCTTTTTCTGCATAGATAGGTCGCTCCCTAATTTAATTTTTTTCTTTTTTAATTAATCGGTTAAAAATATGAATATTTGATAAAAAATAATATAAAAATATTTGGTTTCAAAAAGTAAGTTTAACTCTTAATTAATTTAGTGGTTATCATATTATATTTTGGAACCAGTGCTGAACACCGTATCAATGCAATAACCGAATAGATGGATTTTGTTGTTCGGTTAAATTTACCGGATTTGGGAGCTTCGGGCGGATACGTTCCCAAATGCAACTTGGGAACGAGTGTTTAAGATTTAGTGTGTTCCGCCATCGACGGATTGTGGTGGGTATGTGAAAACCTCCCATGTTTTGGAAACATCGGAGGTTCCGGGTTTTTAACTGAACAGGTTAGATGCCTGGTATATCTAACTCTTTTTTCATGACCCAGGAATCATCCTCATCTCTTACAACCGTAAATCCATTGCGTTTGTACAGATGAACAGATGGATTTCTTTTATCCACTGATAAGGAAATTCTCCGGACTCCTTCAGCCAAATATGCCTTGAAGATCTGATCCATTAATTGCGTTCCAATCCCCAGGTTTCTGTATTCAGGCAGCACGGCAATACCGATCTCAGGTGTTTGTTCGTCGATATAGCCCCAGCCCTTATTGGCAGCATTATGAATTCGTCCCCAGATCATGCCGATTATGGTTGTATCCTTCATTGCTAAAACAGCCAGGTCGCCGGGTTTATTTCCATAGTTTTCGATATATTTATATAATTTTGGCTCATCAATTATTGATTTGGGAAAGGGTGTTCCGCCGGGTGGAACATACAACGCCATATGAAAAAATTTTCTGATTATTCTTTCTTCAATCGTTTTGGTTGTTTTAAACCGGATTATTTTCAAAGTTTCCATTTTCACGCCCTTTTTTCTTTATAATGATAAGAGTAAAAGCAAATTTCAACTTTATGATCACAAGTATTCTTTTTCCACATTATAGACCACCATCATCTGTCCTCTCCATTCCTGCCATAGATCGTCTTCTGTGATTAACCGGGCCATGAAGTTGCCTATATTGATGCGGCTGGTTTGACCGGCATCGAAAACAGGACTGCGGATAGGAGAGGGGTGAAGAATATAATCCGTCACCTTATCTTCATTGATCAGGCTGTCGGGACGAACTGCCACCCATTCAATATCATGATGATTGTGGCCCAAACAGGAAGCAACCGCATCGCAATCCTGAAGATAGTCCGCCATTTCATCAAGGCTGACTTCTGAGATGCTTTTTTTAATAATGGTGATATCTTGATTATTTTTCCAATCCTCCGAAACCTTTTCCGGGGAGCGGATGATCGCTTTGACTGACTGACCCATTGTTATCAATTGCTGAACCATGTGCTTGCCTGTGGCGCCGGTGGCACCGAGTACGAGTGTTTTCATAGAGTACCTCAAATTATTTTACTGGTTAACACATTATATTTGGGAACCAGTAAAAGAATATTAACCTGAATTATGATCAATGACATTATTTCCAGGTTTTCTTAAAGATCAGATCGAATCCGCTGTTTTCTCTCTGATTAGTCGCCTGGATAAACAATGCCCTGATAATTTGATATTCCAGTGCGATCTCCTCCGCCTCCATAATTTTTTCTTTCTTATCAAAGGCAAAAGATTGTTCATAACGAAGATACAAGTCATTGGTAATGTATTTACCGACGGTTACTTTACCCGAACGCCAGCTATCTTCTCCGCTGATTTCCACCACATCAAGATGAAGAGAACTCTGTAGCGCGTCTTTTAACATATTGGAAATTTGTCCCAGAGCAATATCTTTGGATAAATTCAAAGTGCTCTGCTCTACTGTGGTGGTTTGTTGATTTGTTAAATTTTCCAGCCGTCTTCCAAACAAAATATAGGCAACGGCTTCCTTCTCTTCAATGGGTATATTGTCCAAAGTAAACCGTATATCGGGATTTAATGCACGGCCTGTCAGATATAACACTAAATGTCGTAATTCCCTGTTTTCATCGCGAAAGGAGTAAGTTACTTCAAAATCTATGACCGGGTTTATTTCCCGGCCTCCTGTAAAAGACAGATTTCCTTTATTAAAACTAAACCGCTTTCCGTAAAACTTATAATAACCGCGGTTGACACTCAAATCTCCAAATAAATCAAATTGCGGTCCTTCTTTCACAGCCCTTAATTGACCTTTCAACTCAAAGTTCATATCCTTTCCCTTAACCCAGGTATTTCCCGGCACCTGCACTTTAAATGTTCCCCCCAAATTGTTGTAGAAAACATTATTTTGTATATTAATTGTCTCCCCGTTTTGGTTTGTTGCAGCAGAATCTGGAAGAAGCGTATCTTTCATTGCTTGAATAAGAAGTGGTGGGTTAGGATTGTCAGACTTCATTCTGGTTTCAGCCAGTATCATATCCGTATTGATGGTAGACCGGAGAATTGTCAGCTGGCCATCAATCCGGGCATTATGATAAGGGCCATTGAGTTTGAGGTTTGAACGGATAATGGCCTCTCCTTTTTCAGTTGCCAGGGCTTTAAAATCCCTGGCAGTAATCTGAATATCCAGATTTTTCAGATTGTTCTTATTAAGTAGATCTATTCCGGCATGGCCACTGGCCTGTAAATAGCCTTCGCCGGAATGTAGTTTCAATTCATTAAGTGTTATACGCTCATTGGAAAAGGCGGCATCCAGGACGATATTTTTATATGTGACCCCCAACGCATCAGGTTTCATTCTTGCATCTTGCATATTAAATTTCCCGTCGATAGTGGGGTGGTATATGGTATTTGAGAGGTTGGCATTCGTCGAAAGATAGCCATCCGTATGCAACCCGAAGGACTCAAGATAGGGATTAAGCAACTTCAGATTCAGACTGTCAAGGTGAAAAGCTGCCTGGAAGTTATTATTGTCCTTCAGCAGATAAGTACTGTCCCGGAAGGAAATATGCAGGGGAATCTTTATCTCGGTATCGAAAACCTGTTTTTTATTATCTTCCAATTTGCCCTGCAATGCCAGTAAGTCATTCTGATAATTCATATCAAACTGAAACTTATTGAAGATTATTTCTTTTGAACCGGGATTTGAAATATGAATATTTCCCATTAATTCAGGATTTTGGGCGCTGCCCTCAATATAAATATTTGAAGTTAATGTCCCTTGCAAATCATAAGAGGACGGCATTAAAAAATCAAAATCCTTCAGATCCAGATTCCGAATCCCTATTTCAAAGTTTTCTTCTTCTTTAAAAGCCAGGCGACCGTTAACCTTCAGGGACTGGATACCATTCGTTAATTGAAGTTGATTAATGCGGATGGTATCTTTTCCCAGGGCAAAGTAGGTTGAATCGCTTCCACCTTGCCAGTTCGATTGGTTCAACCGTAGGTTAAAGTCCTGGAGGGAGACCCTGGGGACGGCACCCATTTCTATGCGGGAATTGAAGTCTGTTTGAACTGAATCATTCACTTTCAGGAAAAGGAAATTATTTAACTTATTTTCAGCAAATTCAGTGGTAAGATAAAGGCTGTCTACTTCAAAACTGTCATAACGCAAACGCCTGCTGCTGAGTTTAATGTCGCTGTGGTATTGCGAATCAATCCGTCTCAATCTGACCGTACTTCGTAAATTTTCTGCTGCCAGGCTACTATCATAGGTTACTTTAGAAAAGTCCAGATCAGTTGTGAGATTAAGCGAATCGACATTTCCTGACAAATACCCGTTCATCTGGCCACTAAGTTGCGTGTTTGAAATCCCATAACGTTCCAGAATAGGATTCAGGTCAAAAGGCTCAAACTGAAAACGGATGATGTTGTTCTTTTCAATATTACCTTCTCCTTCAGCATTAAGCCTGAAATAGGGCGTGTTCAGATGCCATTTTTTAAGCAGGTAATCACCCTTGTTCATTTTGAAACTGGTTGCAAAATTTTCGACAGGCTTGCCCAGCAACTGTGATTGAGACGATTGAATATTGACGTCAGTCTTAAGCGTATTCAAATCGATCCCACGGCCTTTGGCATTAGCGAGCAGGTTTAGATTGGATTTCAGTTTTGATTCAGATATAAATGAGGATATGTCGAGCCCTTTCAAACTGACGGTCATGTCATAAGTCAGGGTATCAAAAAGATGATCTACTGTAAACCGGGAAGTTAGATGACCGCGCTTACTTGCCGCTTCTATTTCTCCCCTGACTCTACCGGCTGTTTTATTAGACTGAAAATGGAATTTATCCGCTATATATTCGCTGAACCGGACTGAGTCATACGTACCGGTCAATTGCATTGCATTTGTCTGAAAATCAAACCCGGTGCCTTCAATTTCCATGGTTCCTGAAATCAAGGATTTCAAATTTTCATTTCCTGTCCAGGTTGCCCCGTTTAACCGGTCTGCGACGATATTCAAATAGTATGAATCCTGATCATCTAGTCCCTCCAGCCAGCCCTTGATCTGAAGAGTTTGTGTTTTTGAAATGATATTAGCAGAAAATTGCTGTTTATTATCTTTTTCTCCGTAATTGATTTCAATATCCGGTGATCCATATAATCTTTTCTCCGACATAAATGGGTGGAAGTCGGATAAACTTAATGGGCTGAACCGGATTTTGGCATTCCCACCAATCGGATTGTTCAAAGGGAGAGTACCGGATGAAGTTAGGTTCGTCTCAGTCAGTTTTAGGATTAAATCTTTCCATTGTAGTTTTTTACCCTGTTTTGAAAAATGTCCGCTCATATTTTTGATCGTCATATCCGGATCGAGTGACCGCAATTTAAATTGCTGCAGATTCCCAGATATCTGATCACCTTCCATCAAAAATTTTAATGCCAGCATACCTTCTATCGTTTTTGGAATAGTCTCATGCCGGAATGGTGAATTGACATCAGCTTTCAGGGCGGTGATATGTAAATCAGTTACCTCAATTTTATGAAAAAAACCAGCTTCAGAAGTATCTTTTATAGTTGTGGATGCCTGAACCGGTCTAACTATATTCAAAATATTCCAACTGGAGTCTTGTTGCTGAGTGGCCTGAATTCCAATATCTTTTATTTCCAGATGATGGATCAAAAGTCTCTTTCTGATAATGGCTGGTAGAGAATAACTGACCCGGACAGAATTTACATTTATAAAATCAGAATCACTGTTATGCAACTTAACCTCATGAAGTGTAAACCGATTGAACGGGCTGCCAGTGATAGACGCTACTGTTAACTCTCCCTGGATCCTCTTACTGACCAGTTTTGTGATTTCCTGCTTAATAATAGAATTGAGACCACCTAAATGAATCAGCAA
>CAYYMT010000181.1:0-5717 GCA_964472715.1 uncultured bacterium
TACTCAATTACTAATATTTGATCAAAAAGGAAATCAAATTAAAAAACTTGTATATAAACAACAATCTGCCGGAGAATATTCGATTACATGGAATGGAAAAAGCGATAAAGGCGTTGATGTACCAAGTGGAATATATTTTTATCAATTGATATCTGGAAAGCATAGTAAAACAAATAAGATGATATTTTTAAAATAGTATGGTAGTGTCAAAAGTTTTATGAAAAAATGAAAAAAGAGAAAACATAAGAATTGCACTCCGAATATATTTTTTCTTTTTTCAAAAACCAGTGAAAAAGTATCGATTTCTTTTAAAACAGTAAAGATTTTACAAAGCGATAAATCGATCTTGACTGTTTTAAAAGAAATCGAACACAGATATTTAACTCTTTGAAAGAAAGAAAAAATATAACGTTTTTTGAAAATTGAAGATTAAGCGGCAAGAGAAATAATTTTAAGCCATTTGTTCTGGATGAATACAATTCCTGACAGTTCTTTGAGCTCAACAGGAGTCCTGTAACCAAGAGATTTATGGGGACGAAGAAAATTGTAATAGGTCACAAAAAGGACAAGTTTCGCCATAGCACCCTTAGAATTACCAAATCCATTTTGTGATTGAGTATGATAATTATATGTGCGATTTAGTCGTTCAACTATTTGTTTATATGGTCTGTTTTGCTTAGAAACTTCATCTAAATTTTGTAGTCCAATTACATTTTTTATTTCTGCATTCAAATGTTTATTGTTTTGGTTAATAAAATGTAACCCGGCCTGGTAAGATGGATTTCCGTCAGTTATCAGTTGTATCTTTTGGTTCTTTTTTGCGGTGCGTAGTGTATCGGTCATCACAGCAATTGCTGGTTTTACTCCTCTATTATTTGAGAGATGGTAACCAGTTATTACTTTAGAAGTTGTGGATATGAAAAACCAGATATAGTTCCAGATTCCTTTGATTTTGATATACGTTTCATCTCCGGCATTAATATTATCAATAGCACCTTTATTTTTACTATTGAATTGATGGCAATAATATGCAGCTACCTCACAGTAATTCAGGACAGTTTGATAAGAGACTTTAATTCCCCAAATGTTCCTTAGCATATGTGCTGTTTTTCGAGCAGTTATAGCATAAGAAATGTGGAGGGTTAAAATCAAAGCAAAAATATGCTTGTTATGATGAATTTTATGCAAATTGACTTTGGGTTTATAAGGTTCAGCAACTTTTAACTCACCAGGTTCAAAGTGATATTCTCGATACTGATAATTCACCTTGAATTGTGATAACTTTTTAGCCCTCAGATTCTTTTCATCGTCATTTAATTTATTCAGTTCTCGTATTTTATGGGTACAATTATTATTGTGGCATTTATAGATGGTGACTTCTTTGTTTTCTTTCCAGACATATAAGGCATGAAAGCAGTAAGGACAGTAATACTTTGTTTTATTTTGAAATCTTTTATTTACCTGGAATAATGATGAGCAGACTTTGCATTTTAATTGAGAGCGTTTTTTTCCATCATTGTAATACAGATATTCATAAGGAGCAGAACAGTATGGACATTCAGCGTGTTTGTTTACTTTATTTTTTTTTATCCCTGACTTTTACAGGTCTTAGAGGCTTATTATTTTTGGTTTTGTATTCTGCTAACAATTTTTTGTAGTGATATATTTTTTTCCTATGCACTACTTCAGAATATGTTAATGGTGCTTGAGGATCAACACTAAAATCCCTGTAGTTCGGATGTTTCTCTTTAAAATCATCTTTGGGTAATTTGTCAAAATTTTTGTCATTAGAAATTTCTATTAGTTGATCAATAATATTTAAAATTTCATCGCGATTAAATTTTGAACAAATCCAAATTACAAACCGCTCAATCTTTTTCATTGGACCAAATTCTCCTATATTTTTTACAAAATAAGGGGGAAACAGCCCAATAATCAAGTAAATTAATAAAATTTAAACAATTAACTGTGGTGGTGGTTGAAAACTTTTGACACTACCAATAGTATTGGGAGGAGAAAAAAATGAAAAGAAAAAATACACAGATTTTTTTATTTATTGTATTATGTTTTTTGAATATCAATTCAGCATATTCTCAAAATATTCAAGAAATAGAATTGGTTATTGGTAATTATACTGCTAATGAAAAATTAGATTTTTTTAATTCTGGTGACTCATTACGATTAAAATTTGAAATGCGTAAAGCTATTACAGAATATGAGAAAGTAATATCGGGTGATGATTTGTGTGGAAAAGAATCAAAAGCATTATATAACACTGGATTATGTTATACATGGTTGCAAAAATTTGATTTGGCAAGAGAATATTTTAACAAAGTAGAAAGTATTTACCCGGATGATAAAACTGCAACTGCTTATGCTCAATATGGTCTAGCATGGGTTGATACAAAAGAAGGATACTACAATAATGCCATCAATAGACTAGAACAAAAACTAAATGAGAAAAATTGTCCTGATAGTGAGCATAATGCTGTAATGCAATACCAAATTGGACGAATTTACCTAGTCTATCTTAATGATCAAGATAAAGCGAATGAAGCATTCAGAAAAGTCTATAAAAATTATACCGATTCAAAAATCGTAGATCATTATTATATGAAACAATATAAAATGAAAAATCTTAACAATTAATTAAAAACAATAGATAGATGAAGGAGATAAATTATTATGAAAAATATATTATATATTTTATTTATGTATTTTCTGATTTTTGAAAATATATTAGCAGAAGATTATTCATGGAGTTATCCTTTAGATGTGGATATTCATCAAATTACATTTAATCATTCTTCTCCAAATGGTTCTGTTGGCCTAGAAGATGTATCTATTCCTGAATACTACCCTACTTCAAATTTAAACAAGCCAGCTGCATATATTGTTAATCAAAATAATCGAAAAATTAAAGCTGTATTTATCATAAATAATGGTTCCGGAGTTGATAATTTATTAATTGGAGGAGATGTTTCTAGTGGTACTGGATTTGGTGATTTTGATTATGAATGGGTTGTAAATAATGATCCTTATGGATATAACTATTTTACTGCCGGTGGAAGTGTTCCTAGTACAGTTGGAATACGAACTTTTCAAATTTCATGGCAGATAATTGCAGTTAATGATGAATTGATCATTAATGATTTTGGTCCAATTTCTATTGGTACTTCTGGAACTCATACTTATTATACTTTGCTTAGCACTCCACAATCACCTATGGAAGAACCTTGGACTGATGTATTAGAATTTTCTTGTGATTGGGCCAGTGGTACAAATAATTATATTAGTGCTATTGACAATATTGCGGAGGAACTATATAGTTGCGGTGTTACATACGACCCAAATTCACATTATACATACCCAGATTATTCAACATTCAATTTAACTTCACTATGTAATGCCTTATCTAATCCAGTTGGAGTATATATGGATTGTAGAGATTTTGCCAACTTTTCTCAAGTTTTAATCAATTCATTAGGCGGTAATTGCGAATATATAATTATAACTTCCAGCGATGAAAGATTTAAACATAATTATTTATTGCCTGCAGGGTATTCTTCATATGGATATAACAACGAAGAATGGAGTTTTCACCAAGTCGGTTTGATATCAGGTGTAGTTGATGCTTCGACAAAAATTGACAATGATATAGATCCGACAAGTCTGCCGAATAGTTGGAAATTAGCTAAAGGTGATATGCTACTTAAAGATTATTTAGATAAATTATCTGAAGAAAAATTATATAGTACTACAAGTGGTATTTGTGAACCATATTAAGAGGAGTAAAGATATGAATAATGAATTTGATATTTTCAAGAAGTTATTAATTATATTAATCATCATTTCAATTTTATCACTAGATTTCATCCAATTTCAGAATATTTTTGCTTCATCTATAGAAGATAAATATATTACTAACATTGAAGTTGATATATTGGCGGATAAATTTTTATCTAATTTTTATTTAGAACAGAAACGTGTATTATGGAATTTTGGAAGAAGATATATATTTTATAGTGAGAAAACTCAGGAAAGAGTATCTATACAAATAGGAATATATTCTTCTGCTAAAGATGCAGAAACTGTTGCAACTAATTATCTCAATTCTATGAGTATGATTATGACCAGTGGTGATAGCAGTATAAATAGGGTTGGTAATAAATGTTGGTGGATGCCTGCAAATTCACCAGACAAAACAAATATTATTTTTTTAAGGGAAAATGTTCTATTTATTATATTTTCACATAATAAAAAAAATCTATTAGGTTTAGCTAACTCAATAGATGAAGATATAACAAGTGGAGAAGACTATATTGATATAAAAAACTCCATATCAGTACCTTCAATAAAATCAATATCATTAGAAAAAAAGAGTTTAAAAATTGGCGAAGCTTCTAAAATTACTGTCAGTGCTATTGATGAAAAAATAGAAACTTTAGAGTATCAATTTTATCCTGGTGTAAATAGACATATAAACGATCCAGAAAATGTTTTTACATTTAAATTAACTCGCAATAAATTTGAAAAACGATGTAGAGATAAGTATATTTTAAAAGTTATTATAATAAATGAAAAAAACATAGTTTCTCCTATTTCAAAAATAATGATCGATTGTTTAGAATGATAAGTTTTAAATATAAATGGAGGTGTTTATGAAAATAAATTTATTCATATTACTAGTTTTATCGTTATTTTTCATTTCTTGTGAAAACATTTTCAAATCTAAAAATGAAGATAAAAAATATATAACTAATTATGATGTTGAAGGAATGAAAGAAAAACTTTTACCAAATTTCAAATTAGTTGATAAAAATGCAAGAATGTATATGGGAAGAGATTTTCGATTCCAAGATTCAACTACAACCGATAATTACGTAGAATTCAGAATTGGAATCCATCCTTCTAGTAATGATGCTAATAAGTTTGCTTTGAATTATATAAATTGGAGTGCAGGTATTCCGCAGGAAGATTCTAATAATATATTGGGGATTGGTGATAGGTGCTGGACTATGACTTTTGAATCAGACACCACATCTTATTTATTTCTTAGGACTAATATATGTTGCTTAGTTCTTTCTCATTCTCTTGGTAATTTACAATTACGAGAACTAGCCAGGTCAATTGATGAAGATATTGTTAATAATGCAGATTATATTAAGAAGAAGAGTTCTATTTCTATTCCAAAAATAAGGGGAATTTCCATTTCTAAATCAGAATTAAATGAAGGCGAAAGTGCAATTATTGAAGTAGTAGCATCTGATCCTGATAATGAAAAACTGGAGTGCAATAGCTATCCTAGAATGGCGCAGAATGGAATGGTTTTCACATTTCAGGCAGAAAGTTATTATGATTCTGGACAGCATACCATAGATTTTCAAGTTATAAATAAAAGTAATGTGTTATCAGAGGTTGAAGAGATAACAATTACAATAAATTAGATTTATATCTGTGAGAAAAGGTGTTTTTATGATATAAATGTATATACTTATTATTTTAATATTTCATTTTCAAAAAAAATAACAGAGTATTATCTGATGGAAGATATTGGTTAGGATATCCTACTGAAATTAAATATTTTGAAATTGATGTAGTATAAGCTACCTCACTGCAAGCAAATGTTGGTTTAACATCATCATTATTGATTAATATTCTAATAAATAGACATAAAATGCCTAACATTTTGCTGCACACGAACACCTTTGAGCAGC
>CAYYMT010000182.1:0-3447 GCA_964472715.1 uncultured bacterium
CCGTTAATATCCATCCGCGCAAACCGTTTATTTGTATTTTTCTCACTTGCATCAACCTGTAAAATGTAATACATTGTAGTGATGATTTTTTACGATAAAGATATTAAGAAAAGTATAAAAAAAAGGGGCTTTACCTAAAGAGATTGTCAAGCTATTTGTACATGCATTTCAAGCACTTGATCAAACAAAGGATCTGAATCTATTTGATATTAAGCAATTAAAAACGAGTTCATCAAAAGAGTTTTACAGGTTGCGTAAAGGTAAATACAGGGCAATTTTCACTATTTCAGAGCAGGATTTTTATGTTCATGCAATAACCAAACGATCGGAGGTATACAAAGAATGGCCGTTCTAAGCGTACGATTAAACAAAAAAGAAGAAAAAATACTTACTTTTCTGGCAGACTATTTTCATGAAGACAAATCTTCTTTACTTAAAAAATCGATGTATGAACTTTATGAGGACATACAGGATATTAAGTTCATTGAAGATCATATTGAAAACAAAAAAAGCCAGGAATTTATTTCTGCTGATGATTTACTTGAATAATATCGGCAGGATATTACACCCATCTGATAACATTTGTTATTCTATCAGATCGAATCCCTGATAATTATCCTGGAAGGATTCACAACACTCTCCTTTTTACCGGTATTGATCATCTCAGCCATTTTGCGGCCCATTTCATAAAAATCGGTGGTAATGGTGGCAATACCATTTTTCCCCACGATACTTTTCAAAGGTTCTTCATTGTGGGAGATAAAGCCGACATCCTTGCCAATTTCCAGGCCTTTGCTGCGGGCTTCCAGAATCATGGAGACCAGGTCGTCGTCATTGGAAACCACATAACATTCACCCTTTTGCACTTTAAAATCAGTGATCCTATCAATGACATAACAATTGAAATTTTTATCTTTGCAAAATTCTTCAAATCCCGCCAGCATCTGAAGATCGTGGGGGGCGGAAAACTCACTGATCGGCTCACGGTACTTGACCATGACAATGCGGTTATATTTTCGTAAGCGGTCTTCAACTTCCGAAAGGCCCTCATACCACGAGGTTTTAAAATTCTGGCAAACCGATGGATAGCGGTCAGCATATTCATCCAGCCCCACATCCAGAATATAGGTGTTTTTTTCACCCAGAACAGAATCAAACCACTCGTGTTCCCGGGACAATTTTTCCAGCGGCATAATAATGTAATCGGTATATTGGCCGATGGATTCCAGTATTAATTTTTTATACAGATCTTCATTATAATGATGAAAATAAATATCCACCATGGCATATTCGCCGATATTTTCCATGAAAGCGTTAAAAATCGTTTGTTTATAGGATAAAAAGAGGTCAAACAATAAAAAAATACGATGCTCAATTTCGTGAATATTTTTGGAAATGTAATAGCCTTTGCCGGGCATCGATGAAATTACGCCGGTGGTATTCAGTTCTTTATAGGCTTTTATCACCGTGTCACGGGCCACATTGAGTTTATCTTTCAGTTCATTGATCGACGGTAATTGGTCACCATGCTTAAAATTTCCATTTTTAATATTTTTGAAAATTTCCTGAACAATCTGTTTGTATTTTGGAATGCGGTTGTTTTGATCGACTTTAATCATTGGATACCTTCATTTTTTATTCATTTATTCAAGATCAAAATTTACATATAACGATTATTATTTCAAAGTACACTAAAAAAATTTTATATAACACCATGCAATTAATAATAATTTTTACTTAAATAACCTCTTGCTCCTAAAGTTAAATTTTGGGACAGGAAAGAAAAAAATGTATGGCATCATCAAAAACTATAAAAATATTCGTGATTCAGTCCGGTGTAGCGCAAGTATCCTGCCTGCGTAATGGTTGTCCGGGCAACTAATCATACGGTTTTTTAAACTAATTATCAGATTCGCAGTAATCACAGACATTAAACGACCAGTATAGTTGTTCTACTGCTCAGAATAGAACCCGGTTTCAACCTGGTGAATAACAAATCCACCGATAATGCATAGTCCGCTTCAGCAGAATTCCCGGCCGATCATGTTCAACCCTATCTTGATAGTCGTAATACAACAACATCATGAGGCGGGACGGTTCCTTTAAAAGGTTTGTCGGATTTGCCCAGGTCCTTATGTTTCCAGAGATCACGAACATTCAGATCGCCGGGAATAGTGTAGCGTTTCCAGCCAAAATCCGGGTCCGGCAGCCACTCTTTTGTCAGGTCATAGTCCAGGTCCCAATCGGTTTCACCACGATTCAGGAAGCAGTAGGCAAATTCATCATTTTCCAGAGGTTTGATCCAGACTTCCCGCTCACCAAAATCAATAAATTTCATTGCCGGAATGCCCAGCGGGTCCTGATCCAGGGCAATGACTTCTTTGTTCATCAAAATTTCCTTAGTGGACTCATCCATATCAGCCAGATCATTACCCGCCATCAGCGGCGCGGAAAGCATACACCACATGGAAAAATGGGCGCGGTATTCACTTTCTGTCATTCCCCCGTTGCCCACTTCCAGCATATCCGGGTCATTCCACCCACCGGGACCGGAATATTTCCGGATCGGCACCTGCTTGTCGATAATCTGCAAAACGCCCAGTCCGCCCCAGTTCAATTCCGCGCTCCAATGATCCTGAATATCACCGGTTGTGCGCCAGAGATGACCAGTTTCTGCTCCCCATTCCCAGGGCTTATTACTACCCCATTCACAAATGGAGAAAACAATCGGCCGCCCGGCTTTATAGAGCGCGTCCCGCATCAATTTATAAGAAGCTTCGGCATTCTGGGTACCGGTATTGCACCAGTCGTATTTCAGGTAATCAACGCCCCATTCCGCATAGGTTCTGGCATCACGAAATTCATATCCGCGGCTTCCCGGTCTTCCCTGGCAAGTGGCTGTGCCGGCATCGGAATAGATACCGAATTTTAGCCCTTTGCTGTGGACATAATCGGCCAGGGCTTTTATGCCTGATGGAAACCGGTCAGAGTCCACAATAATATTGCCTTCGGCATCCCGGTCCACCTGCCAGCAATCATCGATCACAATATATTCATATCCGGCATCTTTCATTCCCGAAGCCACCATGGCATCCGCCATTTCCTTGATCAGATCTTCGCTCACATCACAGGCGAACTTATTCCAACTATTCCAGCCCATGGGCGGAGTTTTCGCTAGTTCATCAAATTTCTGCCCGAAAAGCATTGCGCTCAATATCAAAATAATCAGTGCTAATTTTCTCATTTTCATTCCCCTTATTTAAAATCATAGTTAAAGTTATATAAATCCTTTATTTCCGACTCGGATAATGCGCGATTAAATAGTATTAATTCATCAACCGATCCCTTGAAAAATCCGTTCAATGCCGGTGTTGCGCCGATGAATAATGGCACGTCATTTTCTGCTGCTGATACCGAATAATTATCACTGCCGAAATACTCATTGTC
>CAYYMT010000182.1:3547-5675 GCA_964472715.1 uncultured bacterium
TACCCAAACAGAAACCGCCATGTTATCGGAGAGATCGTAATCACTGATTTCTTTGACATAAGCCTCTTTACCATTGAAAAAAGCCGCTTTCCCATGAACGCCATCAATCAGTTCTACATTATTTGCTTTGGCAGATAATGTCTCAAAATCCCAAAAACCTACAATAGGGTCATCGGTAATAGTCACCTTGACAGTATTTGTATTTCCGGCTCTGTCGGCCAAATTTTTAATCGTTAGTTGACAGGGTTTTGATTTTTTTAAGGATTCTGTGGTTAGAAATAGCGTATAGTTTTTTTCGCAATAATCAATATTTTTAATTTTCGGACCAGAATTAATCAATTGCTCAAAATCAATATTTCTTTGTAGAGGTTCAGAAAACACCAGTTTGATTGTTTCCCGGTCAACAATTTCGGAAGTTACCAGTTTTGGATTGGTTTTATCCCTGGGCAATTTTGCCTTGATCAGCACTTTTGGGGATTTATTGCCATTGACATCAACCTGAGTGATCTGATAAACACAATCATCAGTCACATTTTTATCAATAAATTCACATTGTTTTGTTGTTCCGATTAATTCACCATTTCGTCGAATCTCATATTGGAGCAACCCGGTTTTATCGACGGCTTTTTGTTCCCAGGTGAGTTTAAAATGGGGAAAGGGTTTTCGTATCGCTTTTACTTTCAGGTTCATTGGCGAGGATAATTTTTCAGTAAAATCAAAAACAGGGTTTTCCAGCCGTATGTTTTTATGGTCGCCAATTACCCTGATAAATTCATCACTTTTTAGCTTATCAGTTTCGACATCGAGAATAATATTTGCAGAATTCACCACCTGAAACATAGGTTGACCGGTTTCCTGCCTGGTGATTCTAACATTATCAAAGTATGCCCCTTTCACATCATCCATGACAAAAGCGGACCGAAAATCAGGCGTGAGCGCGTTCACTGTCACATTATCAAAACTCACATTCTTCACATGCCGCAGATAAAACCCAAACGCCGGCAGATTACTGCCATACATTCGATTCACCGGATAATTCCGTGATGCTTCCGGCACATTCAGAGCGGTATCCTCTATCGTTCCGCCACCGGAGACCTGCATATTGATGTTGCTGAAACTGACATTTTCCACATTGTGTCCGGGATAACCGGTAATGGCATTACAAATTCGACCGGCATCATAGATGGTGATATTATCAAAGGAAATATTTTTGAGCGTTCCCGGAGTGGGCGGTTTGCCATTCACCGGCACCCGCGAATGTCGTTCGCCAAGTTTCAGGTGAATACCGGTTTCCGGGCCTTCGATGATGACATTGCTGATGGTAATGTTTTCCAGGTTTCCGCCGTCCACACTGAGGAGTTCGATGCCCACCAGCCCTTTCCAGGCCTTCAGTACATGAACCATATGCTCGGAAGTCGATGGCCGGATAATGCAGTTGGAGAGGGTGATTCGCTTAAAACCACAGACGCCCGCAGTCCCCAGTTTGAAGCCCGACGCGTGGGAACTGAGAATACAATTAGTGATTACCACATCTTCAACCGTACGATGGCCTTCGGATTTTAAACAGAGAGCGTCATCACTGGCGTCAATTTTACAATCGGAGATGATCACATTGTGGCAGCCATCAATATCAATGCCGTCATTGTTCAGATTGCAATGGTTCCAGACTTCAATGTCATGTATTTTCACGTTATCGCAATTCAAATAGCGTTGCATCCAGAATGCAGAGTTGCGCATTTTTATACCGGAAACTTCAACCTCCCGGCATTCGATAATGAACAAGCCGTAGGGACGGAAGTAATATTTGGTGTTGTTTTTATCGGCATGAAAGATGTCATAATCACCACCGGGAGAGATTGTACCCTCTCCTGTAATGGCAATATTTTTTTGTTGGTGAGCGTAAATCAGCGCGCGACGGGGGCCTTTGTCTTCCCGGGATTGGACTACCGGTGGAATGAAGGGATAATCATTCGAAGATTTGGAGCCGCGCCAGACAGCATTTTTCGACAAATAAATGGTGACATCATCTTTGAGGTAGACAGTTCCGGTGATCCACTCTCCGGCCGGAAAAACCACCCTCCCGCCGACTTTGCTGCATTGATCAATTGCTTCCTGGACAGCTGTTGTA
>CAYYMT010000183.1:0-5639 GCA_964472715.1 uncultured bacterium
TGGCGCCGCCTTTGGCTTCCGTGGCAACACTGAGAAACTGAAAGCCTGTCTGTGCCAATTTCTCCTCCGCCAATATTAGGCTGGGCAGAATTAACAAGAGGACAACCAGATATTTAAATTTTGCTTTGTTCATTATTTAACTCCTAGATCAAATACCTTTTAGCGAATGATAATAAATTTTTTGTAGGTGGAATCACCTTTTTTATATAACAATTCCTGTGTTTGGGAATCATAATAATCCTGCGTGACTTCAAAATAGGCGATATATACACCGCTGACGATTTCCTGGCGGGATGATGTCAGGGAATTCCAGCTTTCATCACCGGAACCATCGGTATGATCAATGGTCTGGATCAGGTCTCCCCGTTCCGTGTAAATCTTGATTTTGCAATAGGCCGGAATATCCAGAAACATAATTTTGTCGGGTTCGCCAATATACTGATTTTTTTCCGCGCGAATGTTAAAGGGATTCGGCACAATGCGAATATCATCCAGTTCTACACCGGCTTTTCTTTTGAGGAAGGCGGCCCGGTTGGTCATGGTATAAAACCTGCCACTCTCCAAACTTCCCGTTGGATTGGCAATGCCCGCTGTATTCAAACTGCCATCAGTATAGGAGGAGATATAATAATAATAGGAAAAACCACGGGCAGCTGATTTATCTTCATAATAATCTGTTCCCGCCGGTAATTCGGCGATTTCTTGAAATACAGTATCCGGAGTACCCACCGCGCGATAGATGCGGTAGCCGGCAAAATTTGATTCTGATTCTGATTCGCTAAGTGTCCAGTTGAGCATGATCTTGTCACCGCCGGAAGTTACTTCAAATAAAGCTGGCGGCAACGGCGCCTGAGGAATATTAAAATCCATATTATAATTGGCTAAGGCCCGGCGAAAGGATTGCATGATGGAATCAGCTCCGGTATAAACCCAGGCGTTTTTGTATAAATCCCGGTCATCAGTGGTTGTACCGTAATCAACGAATTGATCAAATTGTCCGGTAGGCGGCAGTTCGTAATTGCCGGTTTCTTTCAGCCAGTTGGCCCCGATCCGTTCACATTGAGTTCTTGATAATCCATTGACAGCTTCCGCTTCAACAACAACAACAGAATCCCCGTGGGCTAGATCCCAGGGGCCGTAGGTGAGCATGACATTGGTACCGCCACCGTCGCCATGAACTTTGTAAGCTTCGGACTGATCGGTTAATGATGTTACTTTTTCTTCAAACATTCGGGTGGTACCGCCGTTTTTGGGGCCGCTGGCGGGTTCCCCGCTGAGCATTTTATAAACCTCTCCCATTTTACCCATATCGGATTTTGTCAAATTGCCAATAGAGGGATAAGTATCGCCGGCATGCCAGCCTAAAAAGACCGGTTGGTTGGGATCATTGGTTTGGTCGGCAGGGCTTTTATCCACATGTAATGCGGCTGATCCCTGGAATTGCGGACCGGCTAACCGCCCGTCGCCGCGAATATCCGGCGCGCCGATATTATCATATTCCAAAACCCCTGACTGTCCCATCCAACTGAATCCGGCGCGAATCCATTCCAGTTGTTCCAATGGCGTTGATTCGGTAAAATTCATCACGTCATTTTCATGTTGGGCATATTCTTCACCCCGGCGGGTGACCCAACTGTATTTTCCCCAGGATTGCTGATTATCCGAATACATCGCGCCATCACGGGAACCATAACGCGTTCCCCAACCGACCCGGAGACCCTTTAGATCACCGGTTAATTCAATCTCGGCATCGCTGTCAACATTTCCTGTATTCTTAAAGGTAATAACCTTGATAAAATAATCATCATGGTATTGCTGACTAAAGGCGTAAACTTCTCTTCGAATGGTTAAACCACAGGCGGTATTAACAGTATTGGTAACCACTCTGTCTGACGGTAGTGTGGGATCGACCCTGTCGACATCCTCAACATAAGGGGCCGTAATATTAACCCCGTCAACATAAACTGTGGGAGGTGTAAATTTTGCCACCTGATCCAGACGCTGGGGAAAAATAGATTCATCTACATAACCGGCATAGAGATAATTGGCCCAGTAGTCCCATTTTTCGCCATCAACATCGGTAAAATCTTCAACTGCGGTCCAGTATCGTTTAATGACTAAATTATCAGTATAAGGATATTGTGCCGGCCATTTCATTCCTTCATAATAGGTGCCATTCCAGCCTCTTTCGGAACCATAGGCCGAAATCCTTGTTTGCAAATCACCGATACGGATGTATTTGTAATCATTAACCGAGGGTATTTCCTGGGCGGAGAGCGCGGAAAAACCGACCAGTAGCAACAGTATGTTAAAGATTAAGAAAATTGCTGATTTATTATTTTTTATAAACTTCATATTAATCATTGTCCTTAGTTTAAAAAGTAATTTTTATACCAAATTCGATACTTCTGGGATTAAGAAAGGTTAAGGCCCTGATATTCGGCATATCAATGTATGCTTTCTTATCGAGCACTTCCTCATCGACCCAACTATTACTTTTTATTTCCCAATCGCCATTGGAGTACATCATATAATTTTTATC
Organism: uncultured bacterium; assembly: GCA_964472715.1. Taxonomy (GTDB): domain Bacteria; phylum Fidelibacterota; class UBA2242; order UBA2242; family JAFGTP01; genus JAFGTP01. Next base: position 2,543 of record CAYYMT010000183.1, read on the forward strand.
AGCCTGGTTGTAATAGAGCACACGATCATCGGGTGATGTGATCACTGAAATGTCTTCGACTTCTTTCATTGGCACATAGTCTACATCCCAGTCGCGGTATTCTCCGATACGATCGTCACCTTCTTGTGTGCCATCTTCCCAGTCAAAATGCAGGGATTTCATGTAATTGTCATAATCCCGGCTGCCTGAAAATCCGGCATAGGAGAGTTGTTTGATGTTAAAAAGATTCGACACATCCATATATAGTTGAACTCTTGTCTTTTTGATATCAAAAGCCTTGGAGACACGCAGATCAAAATTATAGGAATCTTTCCATTGCACATTATTAATGACGCCAACACCGAGAATATTATTGGGATTGTAGGTGGAATAAGAACCGGCGCGCCAGGATGCGATCATATTAACAGACCAGGCGCCCAGCGGATAAATACCGGCTAACTCGGGACCGTAATTATAGGGTGAATGAAAATCAATATTCGCTCTGGCATAGGGTTGTGGCTTGGGTTTGTCCTGATTCGGATTCTGTTTTAAATATTCCCGCATAGCATTGGGATCTTCGTAATACCTCAGATACCCAAAATATCCGGATGTATTTACCATGTATGTATAGTTAACAAAACCGGTTAGCCAGTCCCCAACCTTTTTGTCGAGGGTAACTTCAAAACCACGAATATCTTCATAATTATTATTGTCTGGCTTTGAATACTTGACAGATCCGTTGATATTCTCGTATCGTATCCAACCGATCTGGCCGGTGACATTTTTATAATAACCGGCAACATTTAAAAAGTATTTATTCAAAATGTTGTGGGAATAACCGACCTCATAAGAGATTGTTTTTTCCTGTTCCAGGTTCGGATTTCCGATAGAAGTGATTGTTCCGTTGTAATAGCGCTGAATCCGGAACCGGTAAGTGGATGAGGGTTCCGAACGAAAGTGTCCGTAATTAAAATAGAGTTTTGAATCGGCAGTGATCGGATGGGAAATACCCAGTCGCGGACTGAGCGCCCACTTGGGTTCCGCGTCATCCTGTGGCGCTTCATCTTCAATTTGAAAACCTTTTCCGGCTTCATAGAAGTCGTCATACCGGCCAATATCGTAAACACTGGTATTGGCATCAGTATAATCAAGGCGTAACCCAACATTGGCGATAAATCCTTCAAACTCCAACTTGTCCTGGGCATATAGTCCCACTCGCAAAGGGGTAACATTATAGTTTTGCTCCCGGTTCCAGGTTTCCATGCCGGGATTGCTGGCAAAGGATTTTATGTCATAATTATTGACTACCATATCAACACCGGCTTTGAATTGATTAGTGGCGTTGAACTGATTCACATAATCAAAACTGACATTAGTGGTATGAATAAAACTGCTGTCCCGTCCGATATTTTGCCATCCGCCTAAGCGAATATTATCACCGATGGAACCCACACCATAGCCCCAGTAGCCATAGGGTTGTTCATCGATCAGGTACTCCGCGTCACCGGGCATGATATCATAATTTTTTGTGGTGTCGCGATAAGACATTTGATAAGTGTGGTAATAATTTTGGTCGTATTGAACCTTAAATTCATAATAGCTGCGGTCCGAGAGTATGTGGTTCAGTTTTGCACCCAACTGTGTTCTGTAAATAGAGGTTGGGCTGAAATAGGCCGGTACAAACAGAACCTCAGAGGTTACCCTTGAGGCCACAGAATAGTCGGATCTGAGTACGGAGCCGGTTGGTGTTGTTGTCCAGTTATAGGGTGACGATGAGTAGGTTTCGCCATACCTGGCGTTCAGGGTCAACTGCATGCGATCGGTAATATCGGAAGTTAATTTTAAATTGGTCACATTTTTATCATAACTGTCACGGGAGACAGGAACAATAAACATATCCCTTAAATTTCGATAAGAGCCATAAAATCTTAAGTTCCCAAGAAACTGGCTTACAAGTGGCACAGGGCCACCAAAACTTGCATCTAATACGTAGTCCGGTTTCTCAATATCCCCTTGTCTTCGATGTTGATATCTGAATAATCGCATTGCCTGGTCAGGAGTCAGATCATTATCAGGATTATCATCTTCCATTCTGGATTGTGAAATATAATTCCACCCTTCGAAAGTCGGGTATTGTTCCTGTGTATACTGATCCCAGGTTCCATTCTGCGTCCCCACGTAGCAAACCTCAGGATCAAGATAAGGTCTTAAAAAATAAGAATCGGGTGAGTAGATGGATCGGCCGAAATACTTGTTTTCAGCCGGTTTGTATTTCAGGGAAATTGCTCCGTTGTAAGAGGTTCTTGCTCCTGATTTTGTTACTACATTAATAACACCGGATCTGCTCTGTCCGTATTCTGCATTAAATCCGCCGGTCTGCACTTTTACTTCCTGAACTGTGTTCATATTGATCGAAGTAAAAGGCTCATGGGAGCGTTCATCATTCTGTACAAACCCATCGACAATGAAGGTTGTTTGGCGGGCGCCGCCGCCTCGAATAACAAGCCCATCCTGAATACCGGCCTGAAGGGAAATGACATCTTCCATTTCACTGACAGGCATGGATTCTATTTTTGCAGCATCCACATTCATTTCACTGGCGGAAACATCGCGCCGGACAACAGGCCGGTCGGCAGTTACAACTATCTCTTCCATGCCAAGAGTTTCAGTTGCTAATTCTACATCCAACTCAGTGGTTAAGTCGATTTTTACTTCAACATTTTGGATTGTGGTGTTTTGATACCCAATCACGGAAACTTTTACAGAGTAAGTTCCGGGGGGTACATTCAGCAAGGAATAATAACCCTGAATATCAGTGGCGACTCCCATTGATGTTCCGTCAATAATAATATTAGCGCCGGGAATCGGATCACCGGTTTCTGCATCTGTTACATAACCGGCGATTTTACCTGAACTGGCTCCCATTAAAAAGGTCCATGCTGAAAAGGCCAAAATAATAGCAGAATATTTTATTAGTTTAGAAATATTCATACGTCAAACCTTTATTAAAGTGAAAATTTAATTGTAAATCGTTGCACATTGTCAAAAACACCAAAAGGTGTGAAAGCATAATCCACAGCCAGGCCAAACTTTTTCAGCCCGAATCCGTAGGCAATGT